>DASVNP010000317.1:0-11672 GCA_036383775.1 Paraburkholderia sp.
TTGATTTATCAGTGAGTTATGCGATGAAGTTTAC
The DNA here is from genome assembly GCA_036383775.1 of Paraburkholderia sp. Classification (GTDB taxonomy): domain Bacteria; phylum Pseudomonadota; class Gammaproteobacteria; order Burkholderiales; family Burkholderiaceae; genus Paraburkholderia. The sequence continues at coordinate 35 of DASVNP010000317.1, forward strand.
AGGGGCAATGCCTCGTTTACAAGCTCTTTGAGGGCTTAAGTTGAGAGCATTGCCCCGCACAGGGGCAACGCTAATAAACCACCGTGAACTCAAGGAAAGGCCAACACCCCAAGAGCCCACCAGTTCAAGGAAAGGCCAACACCCCAAGAGCCCATCCAACCCACCGAGCAGGCAAAAAAGCACCCCCTTCAAGAAGCCGCAGAAAACCCACCAACCTTATTACTACGCAAATAAAGAAACGCCGACAACCCAACAGCCAAAGCCGCCGCAACAGCGGCAAAAAGAAACACCGACCCATACCCAAACTCCCCGGCAATATACCCGGCCAACGGCCCAGTAATCCCAAGCGAGAGATCAAGAAAAACAGAATAAGCCGACAACGCCGCCCCCCGGCTGGCAGGCGGCACAAGCCCCACCGCCTCAACCCCAAGAGCAGGGAACACCAAAGCAAACCCAAACCCGGTCAACGCCGCCCCAGCCAGCGCCACATGCGGCTCAGGTGCGAGCCACAACATCAACAACCCGGCACACTCAAACGAAAACGAAGCAATCGCGACCCGAAACCCGCCATAGGTCTTGATCGTATTGGCAAACAACAACCGCGCCCCAATAAACAGCGTACCGAACACCGTCAACGACAACGCCGCATTCGGCCAATGCTTGGCAGCATAAAACAGCGTAATAAACGTAGCGATCGAACCAAACCCGGCGGAACCCAACGCCAACCCGATCCCATGCGGCAACACCCGGGTAAGCACACTCCGGTACGACATCCGCTCACCATGCACGATCGGCACCGGCGCCATCGGACGCGCCAGATAAAAGCCGAGCGCCGCCAGCAGAATCACCAGAATCCCCAGCGCGGCGAATCCAACCGAGCGCTCGATCGCCACGCCCAGCGGCGCACCGACCGCCAGCGCGCCATATGTCGCAATGCCGTTCCACGAAATCACCCGGGCGTTGTTGCTCGTTCCCACACGCCCGATGCCCCACAAAATCGCACCCGTGCCACACAGGCTCTCGCCAAACCCCAGCACGAGACGGCTGCAGACCAGCAATCCGAGACTCAGCACGGGCCAGCGCACACACAACACCGCCAGCAACAGCAGAACCCCACTCGCACCACAACCCAGCAAACCGATCGACACGGTCCGCTTCGGCCCCAGCGTGTCCGCGGAACGCCCAGCCAGCGGCCGCGAGGCCAGCGTCGCCAGGTATTGCACGCTGATCGCCGCGCCTGCCAGCACCGCGCTGTAGCCCAGGTCGCCGTGGACGTAGCCAGGCAGCACCGCCAGCGGAATTCCGATCGTCAAATAGCAAAGAAACGTGAAAAAAACGACCGGAATGATCTGCATGGTCGTCGCAAATTCGCTGCGAGGTGTCGCTGAATCGGTGGACATGGGGAAAACGAGACTTGAAATCGACGGGGAGTCGTGATTTTCCCATGGAACCGATTCCTTTGCAGGACTTGCTTAATGTTTTATCCGCCCAAAAACAGGTGCCGGATCGCCATAATGGTCCGTTTTTGCCCCGGCAGGATCCGCTTTGCCGACGCAGCGCGCCGGAGCGTCAACTGTTTGCATGGCTGTTAGTCACTATAAAAGATAAAAATATGGCAAAAATACCGAAATAACATAAGCCGGCCGACCCTCAAATCCATCTCTATATCGTTTCAGGAATATGTCCCGCATGCGATCCGGGCTATGGGTTGTATTTATTGACGGTGATAGTTTTCGGACCATCACAGCTGCACGTCCCAACGGACGCAGCACATTCGAGAGTAACGAGACATGACTGAGCCGATTCGCTTCTACCACCGCAACGCCATCCGCGAAATCAAGGATGCGCCCGTCACCCGCACCGTCCTGCAGTATCTGCGCGAAGATGCGCACTGCACCGGCACCAAGGAAGGCTGCGCTGAAGGCGACTGCGGCGCGTGCACGGTCCTGATCGGCGAGCGCAACGAGGCGGGCGGCGTCGACTTCAAGGCGGTCAACGCCTGCATCCAGTTCGTGCCAACGCTCGACGGCAAGGCGCTTTTCACAGTCGAAGATCTGCGCCAGCCGGACGGCTCGCTGCATCCGGTACAGGAAGCGATGGTGGAGTGCCACGGCTCGCAGTGCGGTTTCTGCACGCCGGGGTTCGTCATGTCGATGTGGTCGCTGTACGAAAAGCACGGCCACGAGCACAGCTGCGCCAACAAAACGGTGCCGTCGCGTGACACGATCAGCAATGCGCTGACCGGCAATCTGTGCCGCTGCACGGGCTACCGTCCGATCGTCGACGCGGCCGTGCGTATGTTCGAGGCGCCAGCGCCGAAAGCGCCGGTGAATGTCGAGGCGCTCGCCAGCACGCTCGCCACGCTCGAGCGCAAGGACACCTTCCACTATCAGCACGCCGGCCAGCAGTTCGACGCGCCGCGCACGGTCGAGGCGCTCGCGAAGATCAAGGAAGCGGAACCGGCCGCGCGCATTCTCGCCGGCAGTACCGACATCGGCCTGTGGGTCACCAAGCAGATGCGTGAACTCGGCAACATCGTCTACGTCGGGCAGATCGCCGAGTTGCAGAAGCTTGAAACCAATGCTGACTGGATCGAGATCGGCGCGGGTGTGACGGTCGAAAAAGCCTACGCGGAGATCGCGAAGCAGTACCCCGAACTTTTCGAAATGTGGCAACGCTTCGCGTCGCTGCCGATTCGCAATGCCGGCACGCTCGGCGGCAACATCGCCAACGGCTCGCCGATCGGCGACTCGATGCCTGGTCTGATCGCGCTCGGCGCGCGCGTAATCGTGCGCGGCGGCGACATCGAGCGCGAAATGCCGCTCGAAGACCTGTACCTCGCGTATCAGAAGAAGGACATGGCGGAGCACGAGTTCGTGGTCGGGCTGAAAGTGCCGACGCGCACCGGCGCGCGCCAGAACCTGCAGTTCCGCACCTACAAACTGTCGAAGCGCTTCGACTCGGACATCTCGGCGGTGTGCGCCGCGTTCTCGTTCATCGCCGATGGTGAGTTCATCCGTGAGCCGCGCATCGCGTTCGGCGGGATGGCCGCCACGTCCAAGCGCGCGACGCATGCCGAGGCCGTGCTGCGCGACGCGCAATGGCACGAAGCCACCGCGCAGGCGGCGATGCTCGCGCTCGGCAACGATTACGCGCCGCTGTCCGACATGCGCGCGACCAGCAACTATCGCCTCGAATCGGCGAAGAACACGCTGTACCGTTTCTGGCTCGAAACGCGTCCGAACAATCCGCTGCCCAAGAGCGCACTGGATGTGCGCGCGGTCGCCGCGGCCTGCGCGCCTGCCGGCGCGAACGCCTGAGACGCAGTCAGCTATCCAAGGATACGGAGAACACAACAATGAATCAGCATGCCGAACCGTTCCTGAAAGACCTTCAGGATCTCGACAATTTCACCCAGGTTCACGTCTCGCGCCCGCACGAATCGGCCCATCTGCACGTCAGCGGCCGCGCCACGTACACCGACGACATCCCGACGCTCGCCGGCACGCTGCACGCCGCGCTCGGCCTATCGCCGAAAGCGCACGCCAAGATCGTCTCGATGTCGCTCGACAAGGTGCGCGCCACGCCGGGCGTGGTCGCGATTTTCACCGCCGGCGATATCCCCGGCGTCAATGACGTCGGCCCGATCATCCACGGCGACGATCCGATTCTCGCCGACGGCCTCGTGCAATACGTCGGCCAGCCGATCTTCATCGTGGTGGCGACGTCGCATGAAATCGCGCGTCTTGCCGCGCGCCGCGCCGACATCGTCTACGAGGAACTGCCGGCCATTCTGACCGCGCAGCAGGCGCGCGCCGCGAACCAGCACGTTTTGCCGCCCATGAAGCTCGCCCGCGGCGAAGCCGGCACGAAGATCGCCCGCGCCGCGCGTCGCGAAGCCGGCGAGATGCTGCTCGGCGGCCAGGAACAGTTCTATCTGGAAGGCCAGATTTCGTACGCGGTGCCGAAGGACGACGACGGCATGCACGTCTACTGTTCGACGCAGCACCCGACCGAAATGCAGCACATGGTCGCTCACGCTCTCGGCGTGGCGTCGCACAATGTGCTGATCGAATGCCGCCGCATGGGCGGCGGTTTCGGCGGCAAGGAGTCGCAATCGGGCCTGTTCGCCTGCTGCGCCGCGCTCGCCGCGTGGAAGCTGCTGTGCCCGGTGAAACTGCGTCCGGACCGCGACGACGACATGATGGTCACGGGCAAGCGCCACGATTTCCATTACACGTATGAAGTGGGTTACGACGACAAGGGCGTGATCGACGGCGTGACGGTCGACATGACCTCGCGCTGTGGTTTCTCCGCCGACCTGTCCGGCCCGGTGATGACGCGCGCGCTGTGCCACTTCGACAACGCGTACTGGCTCTCGGACGTGACCATCGACGGCTTCTGCGGCAAGACCAACACGCAGTCGAACACCGCGTTCCGCGGCTTCGGTGGTCCGCAAGGCGCGTTCGCGATCGAATACATCATGGACAACGTCGCGCGTTCGGTCGGCGAGGATTCGCTCGACGTGCGCCGCCGCAATCTGTACGGCAAGACCGAGCGCAATCAGACGCCGTACGGCCAGGTGGTCGAAGACAACGTGATTCACGAGCTGATCGACGAACTCGAAGCGACCAGCGAATACCGCGCGCGCCGCGCGGCGATCAACGAGTTCAACGCGAACAACGAAGTGCTGAAGAAGGGGCTCGCGCTCACGCCGGTCAAGTTCGGCATTGCGTTCAACGTGACCCACTTCAACCAGGCCGGCGCGCTCGTGCACATCTACACCGACGGCTCGGTGCTGGTGAACCACGGCGGCACCGAAATGGGCCAAGGCCTGAACACGAAGGTCGCGCAGGTCGTCGCGCACGAACTGGGCATCGGCTTTAACCGCATTCGCGTCACGGCCACCGACACCAGCAAGATCGCCAATACGTCGGCGACGGCGGCCTCGACGGGCTCCGATCTGAACGGCAAGGCCGCGCAGGACGCCGCGCGCCAGTTGCGCGAACGCCTGGCGGCATTTGCGGCGGAGCGTTTCGGCGCGGGGCAGGTGAGTGCCGCGGACGTGCGCTTCGTGCACGACCGGATCGTGGTTGGCGAGACGATTGTGCCGTTCGAAGAAGTGATCGCGAAGGCCTACGTCGCGCGTGTTCAACTCTGGTCGGATGGTTTCTACGCGACGCCGAAGCTCTATTGGGATCAGTCGAAGCTGCAGGGCCGGCCGTTCTACTACTACTCGTACGGCGCGGCCGTTTCGGAAGTGGTGATCGACACGCTGACCGGCGAAATGCGCGTGCTGCGCGCGGACGCGCTGCATGACGTGGGCGCGTCTCTGAATCCGGCGCTCGACGTCGGCCAGGTGGAAGGCGCCTTTATTCAGGGCATGGGCTGGCTCACGACCGAGGAACTGTGGTGGAACGCGGGCGGCAAGCTGATGACGCATGCGCCGTCCACCTACAAGATTCCGACCGTCAACGACACGCCGCCGGACTTCCGTGTGCGCCTGTTCAAGAACCGCAATGCGGAGGACAGCATCCACCGTTCGAAGGCGACCGGCGAGCCGCCGCTGCTGCTGCCGTTCTCGGTGTTCTTCGCCGTGCGCGACGCGGTGTCGGCGGTGGGCGACCACAAGGTCAATCCGCCGCTGAACGCGCCCGCGACCAGCGAGGAAATCCTCAAGGCGATCGGCGCGGTGCGGGCCGCAACCGCCGCCGCGCGGCAGTAAGCGGGGCAATAAGCGCTGCAACAAGCGCTGCAATTTGCGTTGCAGTAAGCGCGGCACCGAACCGGGAGCCGCGCGCGTGAATCAAACACACATTGGGATGATCGCCATGAACGATTTCTCTTCCGTTCAGGTCGGCCGGCGCAGCGCCGTGGAGGCGCCGCGTGCGGCGCCGATGCATATCGTGCTGTTCGGCGCGGGACACGTCGGGCACGCGCTCGTCAAGCTGCTCGGCAGCTTGCCGTGCGTGGTCCAGTGGGTGGACGAGCGCGACGAACTGTTCCCCGACGAAACGCCCGCCAACGTGCAGGTCGAAGCGACCGACTCGCCGGATGCGATCGTCGACACGGCGCCGCCCGGCGCGTACTTTCTGGTGATGACGCACAATCACGCGCTCGATTTTTCGCTGGCGGCGCGCATCATGCGGCGGCGCGATTTCACCTACTTCGGCATGATCGGCTCGAAGACCAAGCGCGTGAAGTTCGAGCGGCGCTTGCTCGATCGCGGCGTGGATCTGGACCGGCTCGTGGAGATGACGTGCCCGATCGGCGTGGCCGGCATTGTCGATAAGGCGCCGGCTGCGATCGCCGTGGCGGTGTGCGCGGAATTGCTGCAGATTCGCACACGGCAGGTCGTGGCGCAGGTGGCGACGCAGAATCTTTGTGCGAGTGTTTGAACAGCCGAGGTAAGGCTGTCTCCTCACCCCTCATACCGAACGTCAGCCCGCCGCGGCTGACGTTTCTTCTTTCGGCGGCCGTTTTGAGGCCGTTCTGGCGCGCCGCACCTTTTGCGCCACCAATCCATCCGACACCTGGGACATCAGCGCGCGCAGCCAGCCGACATCGCTCGGCCGGTCCGGTTGCGGATGCCACAGCTGATAGCACCTGATGCGCGGAAACGGAATCGGCACCTCGACCACCGCGAGCGGCAGGATGCTCGCATAGTGCGTCGCGAACCGGCGTGTCGTCGTGAAGATCAGGTCCGATTGCAGCAACGTTTGCGGCACGAGCCCGAAATAGGGCAGCGTGGCGACGATGCGGCGGTCGGCGCGCGCCCGCGCGAAACCCAGGTCGATAGCGCCGCTGCTCGCGCCGCTATAAGGCGTTGGCGCGAGATGCGGCGCCGCGAGATAGGCTTCGCGCGTCAACGGCACGCGCGTCAGCGGATGATCGGCGCGCATCAGGCAGACCACCGTGTCGGAGAACAGGTCGCTGCGTTCGAAACGCGGCTCGGGCTTCGGCCAGTTGCCGATCACCAGATCGAGTTCGCCGGCATCGAGCGCGGCCGAATGATCGAGCATCGGGCTCAGCGAATCGATCTCGAGCCGTGCATGCGGCGCCGCCTCGCGAAACTGCGCGACCACCGTGGGCATGAAGAAATCGTTCAGATAGTCCGGTGCCGCCACGCGAAAGGTGCGGCGCGAGCGGCCGGGATCGAAGTCGCCATGCGGCGTCGCGACGAAATCGACTTCGCGCAGCACGCGTTGCGCGGAGGCCAGCAGCGATTCGCCATATTCGGTCGGCACCATGCCTGATTTGCCGCGCACGAGGATCGGGTCGTTCAGCGTCTCGCGCAGCTTGCGCAGCGCCGTGCTGATGGCGGGCTGGGTTTGATTCAGACGCAGCGCGGTCTGCGTGACGCTGCGCTCGACCAGCAGCGTGCGCAGTACGCGCACGAGCCAGATATCGAGGGAGGCGGCGGTGTCGTCCATGGTTTAAGCGAGGCGGGGCAAGCGGGTCGGGTCCGGATGAAGCATCGTACGGAGCCGTCCGCGAGGCGGCTCGCAACAGCGGGGCGCCAACGCGCACGGCGCATAGGCCATAACCTTAGGCCTCTTTGCCGTGCAACGGCATAGCAGGCCCGGTATGGCCGGCATCAGCCATACTGTTTTGCGCCGCGCGACCCGGACGGCGGCGTGGATCATGCCTCGCCCGCCGCACGCGGATAGTCCGCCTAGGGTTTGTTGCCCGGCAGGCCCGATGGCAGCGAACTGATCCGTTTTACTTCTTTCGATTCGAGCCAGTTCGGCGTGCGCGCGCAGTACAGCACCATGGGCAGCGCGTCTTCACCCCAGAAAAGCTGGTCGTTCAGACGGAAAGTCGGCACGCCATAGACGCCGAGGCCGATCGCGTCCGCCGTATTGCGCTGCAATTGCGCTTTCACCTCTTCACTCTCGATGAGCGCCGGGCCGTCGGGCATGCCGACGCGTTCGCACAGCGCGGCAAAGCCTGCTTCGCTGGACGGATCGCGGCCTTCGCGCCAGATAAAGCGGAAAATTTCGCGCACGAAGCTGACGTCGCCCTTGGCCGCCGTGGCGAGCAGCAGCGGCTTCATGGAGTCGAACGGATGAGCCGGCGGCATCTTGTAGGGAATGCCGAGCTGCTCCGCGCGAAACAGCGCGTGCCGGTACGTGAAGGTGCGTCTGGAGGGGATGCCGTAAGCCGACCGTTGTCCCCAGTGGTGATACAGGTCGGTCAGTACAACCGGCGTGAAAGCGAAGTCGAAACCCGGCCATTTGTCGTATTGCTCGAGCAACAGGTACGTGAACGGCGAGACAAAATCGTAAAACCACAGCGGTTGCCTGGCGTCGATGCCAACGGTCATAAATGTCTCCCGGATTGCCTGTTCCGAACGCCACTTCTGCTGAAACGTCGGATTTGTAAAGATCTTACGCGGTGCGGCCGCCGCTTGCACCGGTCAAAATGGCTTTGCCTCGCGGTTGTGAGGGGTTTCCCCGATTTCAGCAGCCTCGTTCGCCGCCGCTGGCGCGGGGTCGGCGCCGGCTTCGTCCGATTCGGCCTCGGAGCCGCCGTCCGTGCCGTCGGCATACGCGTCGCGGGACTGCCTGAGCCGGCGGCGCACGAAGCCGATGTGCTCGCGCAGCACGTAGAACTGATCCGCATAGGCGAGCGGCATCTTCAGACCGTTGACGGACTCCTCGATCGCGTCGAGCCGTTCGATCAGCGAGGCGCGTTCGGCAGCCGAATGCTCGCTGAGCGCGCTGCGCTCGATCGCGATCAGCGCGCCGTACCAACGATAGATACGCGATTTCACCCGCCACGCATAGAGCGACGGCACGAGGCGCAGGGCCGGCACCAGCAGCACGATCAGCGGCACCACCACCACCAGCAGCCGGTCCGCGAGGCTCGCCAGCCAGAACGGCAGCATCCGGTAGAGGAAGCCCTTGCCCGACTTATAGTAGCGCGCGGCGTCGTCGCTGATCGGGAAGTCGTGTGCGAGCGGCGCGGGGAATTCGCCGGCGCGCTGCATGATGGTGGCCTTGCCGTGCACCTCGCGCGCGGCTTCGATCAGCAGATCGGAGAGCGCGGGATGGAGTGAGTCGCGCGCCACCAGTTCGGCCGTCGGCGCGACCATGTGAATCGGCACGGACGGCAGATTCTTGCCGAGGTCGAACGCGCCCATCGGCATTTCGAGCTGGGTCAGGTAGGGAAAGCGGCGCGTGTACGCGTCGGCTTGGGAGAAGTCGTAGAACTGCACGTTCGGCGTGCGATACAGCTTGCCCATGACCGCGGGTTGCGCCGAATCGCCGGCCAGAAACGCCGCGTCGATCTTGCCGGAGACGAGCGCTTGGGCGGCGTCTTCACCCGAGAGCGGCAGCAGTTTGGTCGCGCCGCCCGGCTCGATGCCGTTGGCCTTGAGCAGCGCGAGCGCCAGTTCGCGCGTGCCGCTGCCTTCGGCGCCGACCGCAATACGCTGCCCCTTGAATTCCGACAGACGCGCGACGGTGGGCCCATGATAGAAGATCGCCAGCGGCACATAGGCCACGCTGCCGAGCGACATCAGGCCGTCACGCGCCGAGCCGGGCGCGACACCGTCCTGCACGAAGCCGACGTCGACGTTCGAATTCGGGTCGGAGAGCCGCTGCAGATTCTGCAGAGAGCCTTCGGAGGTCAAGACGTTCAGCGTGATGCGGTTGCGCGCCAGAATGGCCTTGTACTTCTGCGCCGCATTCCAGAAGGTGCTGCCCTGCGGGCCCGCGCTGATTGTCAGCGTGCTGGGCGGCGCGGGCTGGATCAGGCGCACGGCGACCCAGATCGCCGCGGCGGCGATCAGCAGGATCGGCCCGAACGAGACCGCCAGATCGCGCCAGGAGATCGCGACAAAACGGGCGACGAGACGGGGAGGGCGTTTGCGGCCGGTGGGTGGCTTCATCGGATGACGTGACTGCGACGGTCGAAAGTGAACAGGGTTGGCGCTGCGCGGCGCGCCAACCAGGGGCGAAGCCCATGCGGCACGCTATGCATGGCGCACGAGCCACGCGGGCAGTGCACGTCGCGCCGATGGTACCTGAGATTCGCGCGATGGCGGAAGGATTGACTAAACCCTTTGCGCTTATGGCCCGTCTAGATTAAATTGTGCACCGTTGCCGCGAACTGACGTTTGCGCGGCGCGACCCGGCACGACACACAAGAACCGGGCGCGTCGGCAGACTGCGCGGCTTGCCGGTGTTCCTGCCGCATCGCATGCCCGCCATCGCATGCGGCAACCGGCCTCTCTCGCCTCTCGCTCACCGTGTTACAGCCATAGTCGGCCATCGTTTCGCCGCGCCTTGTCGCGCGCGCTGGCGTGGCCGCCGGTAGTCGTAACGAAGCCGCTTGTAGATGCGGTCCAATGTGAAGCTAAGGAGAAGAAAAGCTATGAAATCGGTCGGTTATCTGAAGACGCTGGGTTCGGTGGTGGCAATGGTGGTGGCGTGCAATGTGTACGCTCAGGCAAGCGATGCAACGGCCGCCGGCACGAACGCCGCGCCGGCAGCCAGCGCGCAGTCCGCCAAGAAGGCGAACAGCCAGCTGGGCCGCAAGGTGCGTGGCGCGCTGGCCAAGGCGCAAGGCATCGACGTGTCGAGCATCGCCGTGCGTGCACGTGGCGGCGCGGTGACGCTCACGGGTTCGGTGCCTGACCAAGGCCAGATCGACAAAGCCGGCGAGATCGCCAAGGGCGTGGCGGGTGTGGCCTCGGTCTCGAACAAGCTGACCGTCGAACAGCAGTAATTGGCCGAGGCACGCGGCGCCCGCAGGCGCCGTGCGCGGCCGCACGTTTGGCGGACGGTTCGATACCGTTGTGCCCAATCGTGAAGCAGTGAACACCAAGGCTCCGGCAAAAAAACCGGAGCCTTTTTTCGTTTTTAATTCAGGTGATTTTCTGGCGGTGATGATGGGGCACGGCAATTGCGAACGAGTTGAGTATGCAGCCGCGGTCCGATTGTGCGCTGTGACACATTGGTGCCGTGCCCCGTGGCGTACTGTGAGGCATGGGAATTGGAGTCGATGCCATGGATAACACGCTTTTGCGCTACACGGATTTGCCGATCGGCGATCGCGCCGCATTTGAACTGGTTTGCGCGCGGCACGGTTTCGCGCCGGCGCATTTCGACATCAGTGCCCGCACGGACCCGGGCGATGCCGCGCACGAGCGTTTCGTCACCGTGCGGCGCGCCGGCTGGGCGCAATGCTATCGCGACAGTCGCGGTCAATGGATCCGGCAGTTCGAGGCCGATCTGACCTGCCGTTTTTTCAAATAGCCGCCGGCCATTCAGGCCAGCACGAGGCGCACACCGACCAGCGTGAGCGTGGCCGCGAGCAGATTGCGCAGCAATGCGTCCGGCGCGCGCGAGGACAGATAGCTGCCGATCGCGATGCCCGGCAGCGACCCGACCAGCAGCGACAGCAGCATCCCCCAGTTGACCGAGCCCAGCAGCCAATGGCCGGCGCCCGCCAGCAGGGTGAGCGGCACCGCATGCGCGATATCGGAGCCGACAATGCGCGTGGTCGGCAGCAACGGATAGAGCAGCAGCAACACCGTCACGCCGATGGCGCCCGCGCCCACCGAGGTCAGCGACACCAGCACGCCCAGCACCGCGCCGGTCAGCATGGTGAGCGCGAGCGTACGCCCTTG
>DASVNP010000318.1:0-17996 GCA_036383775.1 Paraburkholderia sp.
GCAATAAGCTTCGCCCCGAGCCGCTTGATGAGCGGCAGGATCGCCACGAGCTCTTCGGTTTCGCCGGAATTGGACAGCGCAAGGAAGACGTCGTCGGCGGTGACCATGCCGAGGTCGCCGTGGCTGGCTTCCGCAGGGTGAACAAAAAACGCGGGTGTGCCGGTGCTGGCAAGCGTGGCCGCGAGCTTGCGGGCCACATGGCCGGATTTGCCGATGCCGGAGACGACAACGCGCCCACTGCAACCCAGGATGAAATCGACCGCCCCGACGAAACCATCGTCGAGTTGATCGCGAAGCGCGCGCACGGCGTCCGCTTCGATGTCGAGCACGTCACGAGCGAGCGCGAGTGCCCGGTCGCCATTGATTTTCGCTATCATTCGCGAAGTATAGCAAAGGCGCCTGTTCGCCGCGCCGGGCCTGCCGTGCCAAGCCGCTGCTTTCATCAGCCGTTTTACCGGCCCCTCAACCTTGCCGCACGGCGTTTTGCGTGCGCGGTTCCGCTGACGAACGAGGACGCTTGACCGATGCGTTTTAGCCGATGATTTCCCCGCTCGAAATGACACTGTTCCTGCTGCTGGCATCGGTAGCGGGCGTGGTGCTGTTTCGCTTTCTGAATCTTCCGCCGATGCTCGGCTATCTGACGGTGGGCATCGTCGTCGGACCGCACGCGTTCGGGCTGATTCCCGACTCGGCGGGCGCGCAGAACCTCGCCGAATTCGGCGTGGTGTTCCTGATGTTTTCGATCGGGCTGGAGTTTTCGCTCGCCAAGCTGCGCACCATGCGCCGTCTGGTGTTCGGCCTCGGTCTGCTGCAGGTGATCGGCACAATCGCCGTGGCGGTCTCGCTCGGCTTCGTGCTGGAGCGCTGGGTGCATATTACGTGGCAGGCGAGCGTGGCGCTGGGCGGCGCGCTCGCCATGTCGTCGACGGCGATTGTCAGCAAGATGCTGGCGGAGCGGCTCGAGATCGAGACGGAGCACGGCCGCAATATTTTCGGCGTATTGCTGTTCCAGGATCTGGCGGTCGTGCCGCTGCTGATCGTCATCGCGGCGCTGGGCGGCAACTCGGAAAACATCATGACCGCCCTCGGCGTGGCGGCCATCAAGATCGTCGTGGCGTTGGCGCTGCTGCTGATCGTCGGGCAGCGCTTCATGACCCGCTGGTTCAACGTGGTCGCGCGGCGCCGCTCGCAGGAACTGTTCATTCTCAATCTGCTGCTGGTGACGCTCGGCGCGGCGTTCATCACGGACAAGTTCGGCCTGTCGCTCGCGCTCGGCGCATTTATCGCCGGGATGCTGATCGCCGAAACGCCGTACCGGCATCAGGTGGAAGAGGACATCAAGCCGTTTCGCGACGTATTGCTCGGCCTGTTCTTCGTGACAACCGGCATGCTGCTGAATCCGCGCGTGATCTGGCTGCATCCGCTGATCGTGCTCGGCTTTCTGGTCGGGCCGATTCTGCTGAAGGCGGTGATGGTGACGGGCCTCTCGCGCCTGTTCGGCGCCTCGCCGGGCGTGGCGATGCGCACCGGCATCGGTCTCGCGCAGGCCGGCGAGTTCGGCTTCGTGCTGCTGAACCTGATTCTCGACAAGCATCTCGTCGACGCCACCTTGCTGCAGGTGATTCTCGCCGCCATGCTGCTGTCGATGCTGATCGCGCCGTTCCTGATCCAGAACGCCGACCGTATCGTGCTGCGGCTGTCGTCGACGGAATGGATGATGCAATCGTTGCAGATGACGCGCATCGCCACGCAGAGCCTGAAGCAGAGCGGCCACGTGATCATCTGCGGTTACGGCCGGGCCGGGCAGAATCTGGCGCGCATGCTGGAGCACGAGGGCTTGTCGTACGTCGCGCTGGATCTGGATCCCGATCGTGTCGCGGCGGCCGCGGCGGCCGGCGAATCGGTCGTGTTCGGCGATGCCGGGCGGCGCGAGTCGCTGCTCGCCGCCGGTATCCATCGCGCGGCCGCGATTGCCATTACCTATGCGAACACGCCGTCGGCACTGCGCGTGCTGCACAACATTCATGAGTTGGCGCCGACGCTGCCGGTGATCGTGCGCACCGTCGACGACGCCGATCTGGAAAAGCTGCTGGCCGCGGGCGCGACCGAGGTGATTCCGGAAATCGTCGAAGGCAGTCTGATGCTCGCCTCGCACACGCTGGTGGTAATGGGCGTGCCGATGCGCCGCGTGGTGCGCCGGGTCGAGGAAATGCGCGACGAACGCTACGCGCTGTTGCGCGGCTATTTCCACGGCGCCGACGACGTGGAAGATGACGACGGCCACGAACAGGTGCGGCTACAATCGGTGCCGGTCGACGAAAACTCGGACGCCGTGGGCCGCACCCTCGCGGAGCTGGGCCTGTTCGAGTTGGGCGTCGAGGTGACGGCCATTCGCCGGCACGGCATTCGCGGCGTCGAGCCGGACCCGTCCACCAAGCTGCGCGCGAGCGACATCGTGGTGCTGCGCGGTCTGCCCGAACAGCTGGCGGAAGCCGAGGAGCGGCTCTCGAAGCACCGGCGCGCGGGCGCCGCCGCAGCCTGACATCTACACCGTGTCACGGCGGCATAGCGCCGTGACACCCCTGTTTTTAGCTTTTCATCGGACCCGTTGAGGTCCATCCGGAGACATCATGTCCATCGCGCTCGCGAGCGCGCCGCTCGATGCGGCCGACTACATCAAAAGCCACATTCGCACGGTGCCCGACTGGCCGCAGGCGGGTGTGCAGTTTCGCGACATCACGCCGCTCCTGCAGGAGCCCAAGTCGCTGCGCGTGCTGATCGATCTGTTCGTGCAGCGCTATATCGACGCGAAGCTCGACTACGTGGCCGGGCTGGATGCGCGCGGGTTCATCATCGGGCCGATTCTCGCGTATGAGCTGAACATCGGTTTCATTCCGATCCGCAAGGCGGGCAAGCTGCCCTACAAGCGTGTCGCGCAATCGTATGAGCTCGAGTACGGCAGCGCGACCGTCGAGATTCACGAGGACGCCTGCAAGCCGGGCGACCGGGTGGTCATCGTCGACGATCTGATCGCCACCGGCGGCACCATGATGGCCGGCAAGATGCTGCTCCAGCGGCTCGGCGCGGTCGTGGTGGAAGGCGCGGCCATTATCGATCTGCCCGAACTCGGCGGCTCGACACTGCTGCGCAATGGCGGCTTGGCGCTCTATACGGTGACGGGTTTCGAAGGTCATTGAGCGTTTCTCGCGTAGCCGCTGCATATGCTTCTTCCTGCTAACAAGAAAGAAGGTCAAAACGATGCCCAACTTCCTGCTGTTTCTCGCCACGTCGATCGCGATCACTATGGCGCCCGGTCCGGACAATCTGCAAGTGCTAGCGCGCGGCATCTCGCAGGGGCGCGCGGCGGGTCTTGTCGCCGCGCTCGGATTCGCGGCCGGCATTACGTTTCACACCACGCTCGCCGCGCTGGGCGTAGCGGCGTTGCTGCGCTCGTCGCCGCTGGCCTTTGAGGTGATCAAGCTGGCCGGCGCCGCGTATCTGGTCTGGATCGGCATCAAGGCGCTGCGCAGCCAGGGGCTCGCGACCGCGCACGAGCGCGCGCCGCAACCGCTTATCTCGGTGTTCCGGCAGAGCGTGCTCGGCAATCTGATGAATCCGAAGGTGACCTTGTTTTTCGTCGTGTTCCTGCCGCAGTTCGTGCAGCCGCACGGCTCGCAAAGCGTCACGGTGCAGATGCTCGAACTCGGCGTGCTGTTCATGTTGCAGACCGTGGTGGTGTTTTCGCTGTTCGGCGTGTGCGCGGGGATGATCGGCGGCTGGCTGAAACGCCGCCCACGCGTGGGCGTGTGGCTCGATCGGCTGGCCGGCGCCACGTTTATCGCAATCGGGATTCGCGTCGCGCTGCGCGACTGACGGGCAGCACGCTTGCCGTCCGCGACCGCGGACAGTTTGGAGTTTTAGATGACTTTGCCTTGCATCACCGCCGCGCGCCGCTTCGACGCGCGCGCGCATGTGCCGTTCTGGATCGACGCCGAACAGGTCGGCTGGATCCGTGCGAGCGATGTGCCGCTGCTCGCGCGCTGGCCCGATGTGTTCGACATCGACAGCGCCCGCGTAACGCTTGCACCCGCGTTCAATACGGTCGATCTGCGTAGCGCCGCGCTCGGCTCCGTGATCGGCGCGCTCGCCGCCGAAGGCCGCATTCCCGGCTGGCGCCACGAGACCTACGCGATCCGCAATGCGTTCGATGCGCCTCCGCTCGCGTACATCGAACGCGCGGCGTCGCGTTTCTTCGGCACGATGACCTATGCGGTGCATCTGAACGGCGTCGTAGAATACGCGGATGGCGCCCCGCAGTTGTGGATCGCGCGCCGCAGCGACACCAAGGCCACCGACCCCGGCATGCTCGACAACGTCGTGGCGGGCGGGATCGGCTGGGGCTTCGGCGTCGAGGCGACGATCATCAAGGAGTGCTGGGAAGAAGCCGGCATCCCAGAGGAGATCGCCGCACGCGCCGTGGCGGGCCGCACCGCGCATGTGCTGCAATCGTTGCCGGAAGGCACGCAGGCCGAGCAGATCTTCATCTACGACCTCGCGCTGCCGGCCGATTTCGCGCCGCGCAATCAGGACGGCGAAGTGGGCGAGCACCGGCTCGCACGCATCGACGAAGTGGCGCGCTGGATCGAGGAGGGCGCCATGACGGTGGACGCGAGTCTCGCCACGCTGGATTGCCTGCTGCGCCGCCGCTGGATCGATGAAGAAGTGTGCGCGGGGATCGAGGCCGTGTTCGAGCCGCCGATGTTTGTCTGACTGCCACGAAGGTACGCGCAAGTACCACGAAGACACTGAGCACGCCCTGCAGGAAGCCCCTTGTTTGGGGGCGCCGGATCGAGCAATAGATACCGAACAAACCACGCATTGAACAAGGGAGTCACCCAGGTCATGTCGACCGATCACAGCTTTATCCTCAAACTGTCGTGCGCCGACCGGCCCGGCATCGTTCACGCAGTGTCGGGCTTTCTGTTCGAGCGTGGCAGCAATATTCTCGACTCCGCGCAGTTCGGCGACAGCCGCACCGGCGAGTTCTTCATGCGTGTGCATTTTCAGCAGGTGGGCGGCGATCCGGGGCTGAGCGCGTTGCGCACATCGTTCGCGGCGCTTGCTGAGCAGTTCGGCATGCGCTGGGAATTGCACGATGCGTCGGTAAAGCCGCGCGTGGTGATCATGGTGTCGAAGATCGGCCATTGCCTGAACGATCTGCTGTTCCGCTATCGCACCGGCCAGCTGGGTATCGAGATTCCGGCCATCATCTCGAATCACAAGGAGTTCTATCAACTCGCCGCCAGCTACGACATTCCGTTCCATCACTTTCCGCTGATGGGTGCGACGCCGGACGCGAAGGCCGCGCAGGAAGCTCGCGTGCTTGAAGTGATCGACGAGCATCAGGCCGATCTGGTGGTGCTCGCGCGCTACATGCAGATTCTGTCGCCGAAGATGTGCGAAGCGCTGGCCGGCCGCGCGATCAACATCCATCATTCGTTCCTGCCCAGTTTCAAGGGCGCGAAACCGTATTACCAGGCGTTCGACCGCGGCGTGAAGCTGATCGGCGCTACCGCCCATTACGTGACGACGGACCTGGACGAAGGTCCGATCATCGAGCAGGAAGTGGAGCGCGTGGACCACAGCATGACGCCGGAGCAGTTGACGGCGATCGGCCGCGACGTCGAATGCGTGACGCTGGCGCGCGCGGTGAAGTGGCACGTGGAGCATCGCGTGGTGTTGAACGGCAGCAAGACGGTGGTGTTCCGTTAAGCGGCGCAGTTGATGGGCTTGCAGGGGCGGCTGCGTGCCGCTCCGGCGAGGCCGTCGTCAGCTTATGCAGCACTCGTGCAGCACTTAGGCAACGTGCCGGCGCCGGATGATACCGGCGCACTTTCCTTCTAAGACCTCACTGCGGACCTTCCCGCGTCCCGCGCCAAGTTTGCGTTTTGTGCCGAACGGCGGCGTGCATTCATCTTCTTCAGCCAGATCAGCAGTCCTGTCGCGCTCAATACGGCGACCGCGATGCCGACCGCGCTAATCGCAATCCGCCCGCCGAGACCGAGAATGCGTCCCGAGTGCAGCGGGAATTGCACCTGCATGAAAATATCGCCTGCCGTGCCCTTGCCGGGAATCTGCATGCCGAGCGGCTTGCCGGTGGCCGCGTCCCAATACATCCACGGATTGCCGAGGCCGATGTCGCCGTGATCGTTGCCGGGCGCATAAAAACCCACGCCGTATGCATGCAGGGCCTCCGCGTAGTAGAGACCGCCCGGCGGCACGGTGAGGTGCTGTGCTTTGCCGGCTTCGTCAGCCAGTTGCACGATGCGCTCGCGGCTCAGTACCTGATCGCCGGGTTGCGGAACGCGCAGGATTTCGGGGTTGTTGATCGGATCCGGCGTGAGCGTCGACAGCAGCGACACGACCGGCCGCACCACGGGTGACGAGAGGTTCATCGACACCGAGGTGAGCGCGACGATCATCAGCAAGCCCCAGATCCATACGCCGCCGGAGCGGTGCAGATCGAACGTGAGCGCATAGCCGCCGCGGCCGAACCGGAACGCGAATGACTTGCGCCATGCCTTGAAGCTCGGGAACGACAGCCAGAGCGCGATCACGCTGTCGAACAGCCAGATGATGCCGACGATACCCATCAGCCACGTGCCGGTATCGATGCCGCCGGTGAACGGCAAATGCAACGTGTAGTGCAGCTTGTAGATGAACGGGAGCAGATTGAGCCGCGCGAGCGACACGGCGCCCCATTCGCGGCGCCCCTGGATCTCGCCGGTAGCGGGGTCGACGGCGATCTGATTGAAGTCGAGCGGGTAGGGCTCGCGCGTGGCGGGGTCGGTGCGCGGCAGCACCATCATTTGCAACGTACGGCCGGGCTCGGCGGTAAGCGGCAGAAACGTGACCTGCAGACGCGGATCGGCGGCTTCCACGCGGCGCGCCAGCTCCAGTCCAGACAGCGCAGGCGCGGCGGTGCGGGCGTTGAAGAACGAAGGGTTCAGAGCCGCATCGAGTTCATGGTCCCACGCGATGATCGCGCCGGTGAGGCCGGCGACGAACAGAAACAGCGCAGTCGCGACGCCGAACCAGCGATGCAGGCGAACGAGTTGGCGCCTCATGCGCGGCCCGGCGAGACAGAGCGGAAAGGCGAACGTGATGTCACGGCGAGCTTTTGATGCAAATGGGAATTATTCGCATCTTATGCGAATCACGCAATCGACTGCAAGTTTCCCGTAAGTGCGGCACGCGGACTACGTGACGCGGGGCGATCCGCGCACGTTGTCGCTGAACGCGCGCATCGACTTCTGAGCGTAAAAAAAGCGGCACCGCAGTGCCGCTTTTCCTGGTGCCGCCGAGTGTGGTCGGCTAGCCGCTACCGGCCGCTGGCCACCCGCTCATACCAACCGCAAGTAAATCAACTCCCGCTTGATATACGCATAGAAAATCGGCGCCGCGATCACGCCGGAAAGGCCGAACGCGGCTTCCATGATGAGCATCGCGATCAGCAATTCCCACGCGCGCGCCTCGATCTGTCCGCCGACAATCCGCGCGTTCAGGAAGTACTCGAGCTTGTGGATCAGGATCAGGAACACGAGCGACATAACCGCTGCGGGAAAGCTCACCGAGAGCGCCACCGCCACGATGATCGTGTTCGAGATCAGATTGCCGATCACCGGCAGCAAGCCGACGATGAAAGTCACCAGCACCAGCGTTTTCGACAGCGGCAATGTGTCGTGAAAGATCGGCAGGATCAGCAGCAGGAAGATGCCGGTGAAGGTGGCGTTGATCGCGGAAATCTTCACCTGGGCGAACACGATGCGGCGGAACGCATCCGCGAAACGTGACACGCGCGTGACGAAAGCCGTGGACAACGGCAGCCGCTGCATATGCTTTTGCGCGCCGACCGCGATGATCGCACCGATGATCATGCCGATCAGAATGTGCGTGAAAGCGCGCGCCGCCACTTTGCCGCTTTGCTGCAGCATGTTGGCATGCGTCTGCATCAGCTCGGTGGCCCGGGTCTTCATCTGCTCGGTGTCGACCGGCAGCGAGTTGGCGATGAATTGCGGAATCCGGCCGCGCGCCTGATGAATTAGCTGCATGGCCTGGTCGAGCAGCGCCTGCACGCTCGGCACGTCGTTCTCGAAATGCTCGATGATGCCGAGCGTGAGCCCGGTCAACCCGCCGACGATCACCGTGGACAGGATCACCACCGCGAGCCAGCGTGCCCAATGGCTCGACATGTGGCGCTCGATGCGCGGCGCGATCATGTGCACCAGCTGGAACACCAGCAGCCCCGCGAGCAACGCGCCGAGCAGCCTCAGTTCGATCACCGCCCACATGCCGAGCAGCATCACAACATAACTGCCGATTTCAACCGACGACAACTTCGGCAGGCTCATGTCGCTAGTCAGCCTGACCGGGCGTGGGCGTAGGTCCTGCACTTGCCCGTCTTCACGCGCCTCATTCCGCTTGGCCATGGCTTATTCCGTCTCCAACTCGTGAGATGCAGCGTTACTTGTTACTGGCCGCGCGTTTGAGCAAAGGCGCCAGATACTTACCGGTAAAACTTGCCTTCGACTTCGCCACCTGCTCCGGCGTGCCTTGGGCGACGATCTGACCGCCGCCCGCTCCGCCTTCCGGGCCGAGATCGATCACCCAGTCGGCGGTCTTTATTACATCGAGATTATGCTCGATGATCACGACGGTATTACCCTGGTCCCTCAACCGGTGAATCACCTCCAGCAACAGCGCGATGTCGTGAAAGTGCAGGCCGGTGGTTGGCTCGTCGAGAATGTATAGAGTGCGACCAGTGTCACGCTTGCTCAGTTCCAGGGAGAGCTTGACGCGCTGCGCCTCGCCGCCCGACAGCGTGGTGGCCGACTGGCCCAGGCGGATATAGCCTAGACCCACGTCCAGCAAGGTTTTCAGCTTGCGCGCGACGACCGGCACCGGCTTGAAGAACTCATAGGCGCTCTCCACCGTCATGTCGAGCACTTCGCTGATGTTCTTGCCCTTGTACTGAACGTCCAGCGTTTCGCGGTTGTAGCGCTTGCCGTGACAGATGTCACATGGCACGTACACGTCCGGCAGGAAGTGCATCTCGACCTTCAGCACGCCGTCGCCCTGGCAGGATTCGCAGCGGCCGCCCTTGACGTTGAACGAGAAGCGGCCCGGATCGTAGCCGCGTTCCTTCGCCGCGGGCACGCCCGCGAACAGTTCGCGGATCGGCGTGAACAGCCCCGTGTAGGTGGCCGGATTCGAGCGCGGCGTGCGGCCGATCGGCGACTGGTCGACGTTGATGACCTTGTCGAAATGCTCGAGGCCCTCGATCGATTCGAACGGCGCCGGCTCCGTGGACGAGCCGTACAGGTGGCGCGCCACCGAGTGATACAGCGTGGCGTTGATGAGCGTGGATTTGCCCGAACCGGACACGCCGGTCACGCACGTGAGCAGGCCGACCGGCAAATCCAGCGAAACGTGCCGCAGATTGTTGCCGTATGCCTCGACGATGCGCAGACGCCGCTCGTCCGGGTCCTTGCGCTCGTCCGGGTATTCGATGGTGCGCGCGCCGGACATGTACTGGCCGGTCATCGACGCTGCGTTGGCCTGCACCTGTTTGGGCGTGCCCTCGGCGATCACCATGCCGCCGTGCTCGCCCGCGCCCGGCCCCATGTCGACCACGTAGTCGGCCATGCGGATCATGTCTTCGTCATGCTCGACGACGATCACCGAGTTGCCCAGGTCGCGCAGATGCTTGAGCGTGGAGATGAGCCGGTCGTTGTCGCGCTGATGCAGGCCGATGGACGGCTCGTCCAGCACGTACATCACGCCGGTCAGGCCCGAACCGATCTGCGACGCGAGGCGAATCCGTTGCGCTTCGCCGCCCGACAGCGTTTCCGCGCTCCGTTCGAGCGATAGGTAATCCAGCCCGACATTGTTTAGGAACATCAGCCGCGCGACGATTTCCTTCACCACCTTGTCGGCGATTTCGCGCTTCGAGCCTTCCAGGCGCAGCGTCTGGAAATAGCCGAGCGCGTCGCGCAACGGCCAGCCGCTGATTTCGAAGATGCCGCGCGCGTCGCCGTCCGCGCCGATCCGCACGAAACGCGCTTCGCGGCGCAGCCGCGTGCCGGCGCAGGCCGGGCAGGGCTGGTTGTTCTGATACTTGGCGAGCTCTTCGCGCACCGCGACCGAGTCGGTCTCGCGGTAACGCCGCTCCAGGTTCGGGATGATCCCTTCGAATACATGCTCGCGCACCGACGTGCGGCCGCGTTCGTTAATGTACGAGAACGGGATCTCCTGCTTGCCTGAACCGAACAGCAGAATCTTGCGCACCTTCTCCGGCAGATCTTCGACGGCCGTGTCGATGTCGAACTCGTAGAACGCCGCGAGGCTTTGCAGCATCTGGAAGTAGAACTGGTTGCGCCGGTCCCAGCCTTTGACCGCGCCGGCCGCGAGCGACAGCGACGGATGCGCGACCACCCGCTTCGGATCGAAGAAGGTGATCTGGCCGAGGCCGTC
This sequence comes from Paraburkholderia sp., assembly GCA_036383775.1. Taxonomy (GTDB): domain Bacteria; phylum Pseudomonadota; class Gammaproteobacteria; order Burkholderiales; family Burkholderiaceae; genus Paraburkholderia. The sequence continues at coordinate 10,534 of DASVNP010000318.1, forward strand.
GCATTCCGGGCAGGCGCCCATCGGATTGTTAAACGAGAAGAGGCGAGGCTCCAGTTCCTGCAGCGAATACGAGCAGATCGGGCAGGCGAACTTCGAGCTGAACAGATGCTCCTTGTCCGTGTCCATTTCGAGCGCGATCGCGCGGCCGTCGGCGAGACGCAGTGCCGTTTCGAACGATTCGGCCAGGCGCTGCTTCATGTCGGCGCGCACTTTCAGGCGGTCTACCACGACGTCGATGGTGTGCTTGTCGTTCTTTTTCAGCTTCGGCAGCGAATCGACTTCATAAATCTTTGCCACGCCCTCATTGGCGGTGCCGCCGCCCGAGCGTACCCGGAAACGGATAAAGCCTTGCGCCTGCATTTCCTCGAACAGCTCGACGTGCTCGCCCTTGCGGTTCGCCACCACCGGCGCGAGGATCATCAGCTTCGTGTCTTCCGGCAAGGCGAGCGCGGCGTCGACCATCTGCGAGACGCTTTGCGCTTCCAGCGGAATTTCGTGGTCCGGACAGTAAGGCGTGCCGACCCGTGCGAACAATAGCCGCAGGTAGTCGTGAATTTCGGTGACGGTGCCGACCGTGGAGCGCGGATTGTGCGACGTGGCCTTCTGCTCGATCGAAATCGCCGGCGACAGGCCTTCGATCAGATCGACGTCCGGCTTCTCCATCAATTGCAGGAATTGGCGCGCGTAGGCGGACAGGCTTTCGACGTAGCGCCGTTGTCCTTCCGCATAGAGCGTGTCGAACGCCAGCGACGATTTGCCCGAGCCGGAAAGGCCCGTGATAACGACGAGCTTGTGACGGGGTAAGTCGAGGTTGACGTTCTTCAGGTTGTGGGTGCGAGCCCCACGAATACGGATTTGTTCCACGGATTTATTCCATGAACTGGCGGAAAGAGGAAGGAACCAAACCTGCTACTATAACGACTTTTCAAGACCGCCGTTACGGCTTCCTGACAGCCCGAAGAGTCGCTGAGGCAAGCTGTAAGGCAGCGGTTCAGCGCTGCGGGGATAAGGTCTAACTGGGGCTGTTTTCCGCGAGCACAAGGCGCCGCGAGGCGCCGGCGGAGGCGCACAGCGAGGCCGCCGGCTGGAACGCCGCGCAGCTTGCTTGCCCGCTGTCCCGTGGCAAGCCGCGCCGTTGTGTCCGCCCGCGGTGTGCCGCCCAGCTCATTCAAATAACGCTCCCGATGTCCAATCCGTCTGCCACCTCCTCACGCATGACTGCGCCCGAACTGCGCGCGACCGTGTCGCTTGCCGCCATCTTCGCGCTGCGCATGCTCGGCCTGTTCATGATCATGCCGGTGTTCTCGATCTACGCGAAAACCATCCCGGGCGGCGACAACGTGCTGTTGGTCGGGATCGCGCTCGGCGCGTACGGCGTGACGCAGTCGATGCTGTACATCTTTTACGGCTGGGTCTCCGACAAGGTGGGCCGCAAACCGGTCATTGCCACCGGCCTGCTGATCTTCGCCATCGGCAGCTTCGTGGCGGCGGGCGCGCACGACATGACGTGGATCATCGTCGGCCGGGTGATTCAGGGCATGGGCGCGGTGTCGTCCGCGGTGATTGCGTTTATCGCCGACCTCACCGCCGAAGAGCACCGCACCAAGGCGATGGCGATGGTGGGCGGCAGTATCGGCGTGTCGTTCGCGGTGGCGATCGTGGGCGCGCCGATCGTGTTCCAGTGGGTCGGCATGAGCGGCCTGTTCACGCTGGTCGGCATCTTCTCGATCGTGGCGATCGGCGTGGTGCTGTGGATCGTGCCCGATGCGCCGAAACCCGTACACGTGCGCGCGCCGTTCGCGGAAGTGCTGCACAACGTCGAACTGCTGCGCCTTAACTTCGGCGTGCTCGTGCTGCACGCCACGCAAACCGCGCTGTTCCTTGTCGTGCCGCGTATTCTCGAAGCCGGCGGCCTGCCGGTCGCATCGCACTGGAAGGTCTATTTGCCGGTCATGGGCCTTTCGTTCGTGATGATGGTGCCGGCGATCATCGCCGCCGAAAAGCGCGGCAAAATGAAGATCGTGCTGCTCTCCGCGATTGGTCTTATCCTGATCGGACAGTTGTTATTGGGCGTCGCTCCGCATACGATTCTGAGTGTGGCGGCGATCCTTTTTGTGTACTTTCTGGGCTTCAACATTCTTGAGGCTTCGCAGCCTTCGCTGGTGTCGAAACTGGCGCCTGGAACCCGCAAGGGCGCGGCTGCCGGCGTGTACAACACCACACAGTCCATCGGTCTCGCGCTGGGCGGCGTGGTCGGCGGCTGGCTGCTGAAAGCGGACGGACAGAGCGCCGTGTTTTTTACGTGCTCGGGGCTGGTGTTGTGCTGGCTTATAATCGCCGCACAGATGAAACAGCCGCCGCGCAAAGCGTAATACGGCGCATCCCGAACTCACCTAGAACTCACCCGGCGGCGGGCAGAGGCGCAGTTTCGATCTCCGGCCTGTCGGCCTTGGAGCACGAATTGTGACTCGCCGCGCCGCCCGCAATGGAATCAACAGGAGAAACTCATGGCATCCGTGAACAAGGTCATTCTCGTCGGCAATCTCGGAGCCGATCCGGAAGTCCGTTATCTTCCGAGCGGCGACGCAGTGGCGAACATCCGCCTTGCAACGACGGATCGCTACAAGGACAAGGCGTCCGGCGAGATGAAGGAAGCCACAGAATGGCACCGCGTCTCGTTTTTCGGCCGTCTCGCGGAAATCGTGTCCGAATATCTGAAGAAAGGCTCGTCGGTGTACCTGGAAGGGCGCATCCGTACGCGTAAGTGGCAAGCGCAAGACGGCACCGACCGTTACTCGACGGAAATCGTCGCCGAGCAGATGCAAATGCTGGGCGGCCGCGGCGGCTCGATGGGCGGCGGTGGTGATGAAGGCGGTTACAGCCGTGGTGAGCCGTCGGAGCGTAGCGGCGGCGGTGGTGGTGGCCGTGCGATGTCGGGTGGTGGTTCGCGTGGTGGCAGCGGCGGTGGTGCTGGTGGTGGTTCCAGCCGTCCGAGCGCGCCGGCTGGCGGCGGGTTTGATGAGATGGATGACGATATTCCGTTCTAGGAGGAATATTCCCACCTGATCAAAAAACACCCCGGCGTGTTGCATCAGCCATCGGCTCGGTGCGATCCTCCGGGGTTTTTTTCGCCCGTTCAAAGCCAGGCAATCCTCAACGCCTCAAATGCTCCAGCGCATCTCGCAGAGGTATGCTGGAAACCACAATCGGCCCCGTAAACGGCGTATCCAGATCCACAATCACATAGATCGCGGACGCAATCGACACAGCCCCAAGCGAGATCGTCACCAGCGCCAACGCATTGCGCGGGGCAATCAAGCCGAAACTCAGAAAAATCACGCCCAGCCAGAACGTCAGTGTCTTGAAGAAAGGCTGCGAAATCGTGCTGTGCGCTTCCTCGATGATTTTCCACCGCGCGTCCACCACGCGCCGGTATTGCATCAGCGCGTCGTCGAGCGCGCGCTGTTGCAACGGTTCTTGCGCATGCAGCCGCCGCAACTCCCGGCCCACGGCGGTCAACATATCGCCTAGCCGCACGTTCTCCAGCCTCTGCGTATTGTCCTGAGTGCCAATATCTTTCGGATACTCGCCGCTGGGTACCGGCTCGTTAGGCCACGTCGATGCAATGGCGGCGGCGGTGTATTGCCGCAAAAGGCTCCGGGCAATATCGGTATCCGAACCGTATTGCCGCAAGGTCGTATCGAATTCGATCAAATCGGCTGCGTAGGTGCGCAGATCATTCGAGGTGGTATCGAAACTGGCCTTGGCGGACGCCGTCATCAAGCCAAGCACCAGTGCGGCGAACGTCACCAGCATGCCGATCACCAACTGGATCAACTGCACGGTTTCGTGCGCCTTGTGCTCTTCGGGCAGCAGCGGCCGCACCCATACGCCGAGGCCGGTCGCGGCGATCAAGATGACGAAAACCACGAGAGCCGAGCCTATTTCTGACATCGCAGTGCTCCGTCAAAACACCCGCATGACTTTCCATTATCCGCAGCTCGCCATACACCCGAGTAGTCTCGCAACGCCGGGCCTCAAGCAGCGTTCACTTCCACTCGTATGTTGATCTATCGCAGGTGTATGCGCTATCGGCCATAAAGTTTTTTGTCATTCCGCCGTAGTCCTTATATGTGGCGTTCGCTTAAATTTCGATCAAAAGTTGCGGACCTGGCCGACCGGGCTTGGGCGCAGCACGCGTGGCCGAGGCTTTGCTGAACATACGGTCAGGCAGCCCAACGGAGACAAGCCCGATGTTGAAAAATCTGTCGATTCGCACGTGCCTCAACCTCATGATCGTGTTCTTCGGCGTGGTGCTGCTGTTTGGCGCTGCCGCCGGCCTGCTGTCGCTGCGTTCGAGCAATGCGTCGCTGCAGCAGATGTACACGGTCGATACGCCCGCCGTCGCCGATCTTGAAGGCAGCGCCGGACAACTGTTGCGTCTGCGCTTAGCGCTGGCGACGCATGCATCGCTCGTAGACCTGAACGATCAGGACGGCGCGAACGCCGTGCTCAAGCGTTTCGATCAGTACCAGAAAGCATCCAACGACCGTCTTGCCCACTATTTGAGCCGCGCCAGCACGGATGCCGACGAACAGCGCCTCATCAAGGACATGCAGGACAAGCGCGACACCTTCCTGCACGAGGGTGTCGATCCGGCTCTCGCCGCGCTCAAGTCTGGCGACAAGGCCGCATTCGAGCAATTGCAAGCGCACAAACTGCCCTCGCTCTACAGCGCGTACGAAAAGGCGATGCTCGCGCTCGAACAGTTGCAACTCGATCATGGCGCACAGCGCTATCAGGATGCACAGGACCTGTTCTATGCCATCTGTATTGCGGTTGCGGCGGGAATGGCGGTGTCGCTGCTGGCTTCGTGGATCGGCCGTGCGGTGCTGGTGCGCGCGATTGTCAGTCCAGTCGACGCCACCATCGCGCAGTTTCAGCGGATCGCGGGCGGCGACCTGACCGGGCGAATCGTCGTGACGGGCGACAACGAAATGGGCCGTCTCGCGGCTGCGTTGCGCAAGATGCAGGAATCGCTGATCGCGACGGTGAACTCGGTGCGGCAAGGCACGGAATCCATCGACACCGGCGTGAGCGAGATTGCGGCGGGCAATACCGACCTGTCGCAACGTACCGAGGAACAGGCCGCGTCGCTCGAAGAGACGGCGGCGAGCATCGAGCAGCTTACTTCGACGGTCAAGCAGACGGCCGACAATGCGAAACAGGCTAGCTCGCTCGCGCAGGGTGCGTCGAGTCTGGCGGCGCAAGGGGGCGATCTCACGGAACAGGTGGTGGGCACGATGCACGGTATCGTCGACGACTCGCGTAGGATTGCCGACATTGTCGGCGTGATCGAAGGGATCGCGTTTCAGACCAATATTCTTGCGTTGAATGCGGCAGTCGAAGCGGCCCGCGCGGGCGAGCAGGGACGTGGCTTCGCGGTGGTGGCGGGCGAAGTGCGTTCGCTGGCGCAGCGAAGCGCGGCGGCAGCCAAGGAGATCAAGGGGTTGATCGATGCATCGACGGCGCGGGTGCAGGCCGGTTCGCAACTGGTTCAACGCTCGGGCTCGACGATGACCGAGATCGTCGACGCGATCGCTCGTGTGAGTTCGATCATGAGTGAGATCGCGGCGGCTGCGCTTGAGCAGAGCACCGGGATCGATCAGGTGAATCTCGCGGTCGCGCAGATGGATGAGGTGACCCAGCAGAATGCCGCGCTCGTCGAGCAGGCCGCCGCCGCGGCCAGTTCGCTTGAGGACCAGGCTCGTAGATTGACTTCGGCAGTGGCTGTGTTCCAGACGGGGAGTGGGGCTTCTTCTTTTGCCGACCGGCGAGGCGGTTCGGTAACTGCGCCGACGAAAGTAGGCGCGGGGGAGTTGGTAGCGGTTTGATGCGGAGTTGTCGCGCTCAATCTGATTCAGGAGCGCAATGCCAAACAGGAAGAACGACAACACGGGCGTGTACGCGCGGCAGCACTGCAGGCCATAAATGGATTCGCGAAGCCTCCCGCGCAAACGGCACCAATGAGATGCAAACTGGACAGCGGGACAGCCCGCGCTGCACCTCGACTCCTTCGATCTTTCGCCGAAGGTACTTGCTCCCGGTCGTACACTTAACCCGCCGCGTGACGGACATCTCCTGCTGCCTGTTGAGCGAACCATTGGAGGATGCGTTGGCGCTCCGGATGCAGGGCCCCAGCGGTTTGCAGCCAAAGCACATAGACTCCGGTGGTCTTTAACGGTGTGCCGAAGGGAACGATCAGCTTGCCGCGACCGATCGCTTCCTGCGCCAAAGTCAGATCCGTCATGGCGACACCCAATCCGCGGCTGGCTGCATCCATTGCCAGTTCGTCCAGGTTGAAGGTCATGTGCCGGTAGTCGGCATCGACCGCTCTCCCCCGCGCCTGAAGCCAGCGCTCCCACTCGTGGTGGCCGGTCGAGCCGTGAATCAGGGTGTGCTGGTCCAACTCGTCCAGCGTGGCCGGAGGCTCCTTGCCGCCGACCAGGGAAGGCGCGCACACCGGCACGAGAAACTCCTCGAAGAGTGTGAGGAACGAAGGGTCCTTGCGTGTTTCGGGAAGATAAAGGATGTAGGCATCGCACTCACCCGACGGATCGACCATCTCGGTTGCAACCGTCTCTATCGACAGTGACAGCTCGGGACATTGCGCATAGAAGTCGACCATGCGCGGCAAGAGCCAGCGAACCGCCACCGATACGAATATGCGAATGCGGAATGGCCTGTCCCGCCGCGTGAGGTGCTCATTGAGCATCCGTAGCTCGCCGAGCACCTTGCGCGCGACGTCGAGTACCGCCTTTCCGTGCTCGGTCAACTGGATGCTTCGGCTGGTGCGAACGAGCAGCGGCGCGCCGTAATGGCTTTCCAGTTGCTGAATCTTCCTGCTTACCGCGCTCTGGGTCAGATGCAGCTTTTCCGCCACTTCAGTAAAGCTGGCCGACTCCGCCACCAGAGCGAGCGCCTGAAGGGCCTGGAGAGAGGGCGGACGATAAATCTTATTCATGCGTTTTTCGAATGCTTGAATGAATTAATAACGCTGGATAGCGCACCCAGCTCCCAATATATTTGCACAAACCGCAAGGCATTCTCGCTTAAGAATGCCAATTATTCATGCTTCTGACAATTGCATCCCGCGCTTCGTGGTAGGAGACGTGCTTTGATCGAAAATATTTGCGGCTGGATTGCCCAAGCAGGTAGCTCGCCGGCCGGTGCGGCCCTGAAAGGAACTCAGCAAGCCGACTGGCTCGTGATCGGGGGCGGCTTCACGGGATTGGCTGCGGCGCATACGCTTGCCGAACTGCACCCGCAATCGCGCATCGTTATCGTCGACCGGCAGCGCGCAGCTCACGGCGCTTCGGCGCGCAACTCCGGTTTCGTGGTCGCGTACGAGCGGCCCGAACACGAGGAACTGGCCGGCCAGCCACTCAATGAGCAATACCATC
>DASVNP010000319.1:0-1536 GCA_036383775.1 Paraburkholderia sp.
CGCCCCACGGATACACCGCCCTCATGCCCGTAGTTCAGAACTGCTGGGCCCTGAGATTTTCGAATTCAGCGCGGCAGGCGTCGCTGAATGGCCCGAGAATGTCGATCGAGTCATTGGCCAGCATGTCGCGCAGTTCTTCGAAGCGCTTGTCCGGGGCGAGGTAGGTATCGACGATTTTCCGCCCGATCTTATCGGCTTCTCTCACGACGTCGGCGGAAGATTGGACGCGGATCCGGGCGATCTTGGCGAACACGCTGCCGAGCGTCGCGAGGTCCGGCTCATTGTGCTGAAGCGCGTGCACATAGCATTTCGACGCGTCTTCAATGAACTCCCGATAGACTTCCTGACGCCGGGCGCGGTCGTGCGCAAGCCATTCGGCCTTGACCTGTGTGTGCTGCGTGAGCCACGAGGCGAGCACTGAAGTCAGGCCGCCAATGCCGGCGCCGACCAGAGCGGCGAGTGCGGAAATAAGTGATGAACTCATCGCTTAACCCTGGAAGTGTCTGTGAACGACGCACGAAACTCTACCTTGAACACGCGCCATTTTGGCGGTAGTGTCGTTACACCGTGCCGGACTGTACCAGTCCGAGCAAGCCGGTGAACAGTTGCATCGCCTTGCGGGAGGCTTGCATGCTGGTACTTGTACGATTCGTTGCCATACTGAGCTGTGCCGTGTTTGCCGGTGCGGCGATCTACATCACCTTTGTTGAGCATCCGGCGCGGATGCAATGTGACACCCAGACGGCAGCGTCGGTTTGGGCGCCGAGCTACCATCGCGCAACGCTGATGCAGGCACCGTTGGCGGTGTTGAGTTGCGTGGCGGGTGTGGTTGTCTGGTGGTCGAGCGGAGCTGCGATCTGGCTGGTCGGCGCTCTGCTCATCGGCAGCGTGGTGCCGTTCACGCTGATCATTATCAAGCCCGTCAACACACGGCTTTTGACGCAAGGGCGCGATCTCGCGTCGGCTGAAACGCGAACCTTGCTTGAGCAATGGGGCAGACTTCACGCGGTTCGCAGCGCGCTGAGTTTTGCCGCATCGCTGATCTTTCTGGCAACGTCGATAAAGGCATGACCAGGGATTCCGGTCAAGGCGCGTGAGGCGTGGCACCCGGTTCGCGAGGGAACTCCACGAGGTACAGGAACACTGAACGGTTGTTCATCTTTTCCTGATTGTCGTTCGTCACCTCCGGCAGATGGCTCTTCGGCAACTCGGCCGTGAAGACCCGCGATCCGGCGATACCCCCAGACCCCGTCAGCATTTTCTTCACAGCGTTGGCGCGCCGCTGTGCCAGGCTAATGTTTATTTTCGACGAACCGACGGTGTCGGTGTAGGCCATCAGAAGCAGTGAGCTTCGAGGATGCGCGAGCAGTTCATCGCGGGCGCGTTGAATGGCGGCGAGACCTTCCTCGCCAATGTGGGCGCTGCCGGTGGCGAAGTAGACCACCGGAAGGGCGGGTTCCACTATCACGGGCGGCGGCGGAGCAGGCGCAGGTTCTCCACCCACGACGGCCACGACAACTGTAGGCGTTTTATTCT
>DASVNP010000320.1:0-52556 GCA_036383775.1 Paraburkholderia sp.
CGGCATGGGCAGTGTCCAGCTCGGATCACCGTTGAATCCAGGCAGATCGTTCTTTAGGTTCTTATAAAGCTCAACCAGATAATCGGGCAGCGCAAAGCGTAGTCCGAATGCGGCGGCGGTCTCGTTGCGCGTATCGTTGAGCACCGGGAAATTCAGCCCATTGACACGGACCGACTTGCGGCTATTCACAGCCGACTGCGGTGAAATGGCCACGACGCTCGCGCCGTAGCGCTGCAGCTCCGGCAGTGCTTCGTTGAGTGCCTGCAGTTCCAGATTGCAATAGGGGCACCAGACACCGCGATAGAACGTCACGATTAGTGGGCCTTTTTCAAGCAACGCTGCCGACGAGACCTCATTGCCGTCCTGGTCCTTCAAAACGAAGTTCGGGATGATGTCTCCCGCTGCCACTGCGCGGGCTGCCTGGCCGCTCGTAATGAGTTCGGCGGTGGCGCGCTCCATAATCGGATGAATTTCCGGCGGCGCGAAATAGGGTGCCTTGCCGCCCTTGAAGTCTGCTTTGAATGCGTCGAGTTTGTCCTGAAGTGACATGGTAGCCTCCGATGATGCGTTGAATGGGTGATGAGCGGTGTACTTCGATCAGCAAGTCATAGCGGCGCTTTGCCGATCGAAGCACCGCCATCGACATAAAGCGTTTGACCGGTGATGAATCCGGCCTCCTCGGAAAGCAGGAAGGCGATGGCGGCGGCGATCTCGTCCGGTTTGCCGAAGCGCTGCATGGGCACGCCTGACAGATACCGCCTTTCGCCCGCGCTCCCCGGTGGGTTGTTGGCACGAAAGAGTTCGGTTTCCGTGGGCCCTGGCGCGACCACATTCACGGTAATTCCCGTCGACGCGAGTTCGAGCGCCCAGGAGCGCGCGAAACTCATGAGCCCCGCTTTTGCAGCGGCATAGGCGGTCCTTTCAATCGCGCCGAGAACCGTGAGGCTCGAGACGTTCACGACCCGTCCCCAGCCGCGCGAGCGCATGCCGGGCAGGATGGCCTGCATCGCCAGCACCGCGGGGTGTAGGTTGACGGCGAGGACGCTGTCCAGATCGTCCAGCTTCACTTCGCCGATAGCCTGCGGACGCACCAGGCCGACATTGTTCACGAGACCATCGAACACGTAACGGCTGGTCAGGTCGTGCAGAACCTGCTCTGTCGCCATACGGTCGGCGAGGTCGACGGTAACGAGGTGGCCGGGAAAGTCTTCACTGTGGCGCGCAAGTCCAACGACGTGGTGGCCCGCCGCGCTCAACTGTTGCGACAGCGCGAGTCCAATCCCTTTGGTGGCGCCGGTGATGAGAAATGTGCGCGTCTTCATGCGTGTGCCTCCGGTTGAAGACCCGAGACGTGGCTGGAGGCAAATGGATAGTCGGTGTAGCCGTGCGTGTCGCCGCCGTAGAAGGTCGAACGATCGTAGCGATTGAGCGGCAATCCCGTGCGCAGGCGTTCGGGCAGGTCGGGATTGGCGATGAACATCCGGCCGAACGCGACGAGATCGGCGTGTCCGTCGATCACTATCTGCTCGGCGCTCTCGCGTGTAAAGCCGCCGGCGGCAACGAGAGGGCCGTTGAATACGCGGCGCATGTCCTTCGACGATACCTCCGACTCGTCCGACTCACGTTCGACGATGCCGCTTATGCGTGGCTCGATCACGTGCAGGTAGGCCAGGTCGTAGCCGTTCAGACGTGCTGCCACGTAGCCGAACGTGGCATGCGGATCGCTGTCGGACATGGTGCCGTAGGTGCCGCTGGGCGACAGACGCACGGCGACACGGCCGGGCCCCCACACGCCGACGACCGCGTCGAGCGTATCGAACAGAAACTTCGCGCGATTTTCGATTGGGCCGCCGTACGCGTCGGTGCGATGGTTCGATCCGTCGAGCAGGAACTGCTCGAACAGATAGCCATTGGCGCCATGCAACTCGATGCCGTCGAAGCCTGCCTCCCTGGCAAGAATGGCGCTCTGCCGGAACTGCTCGACGATGCCGGCAATTTCATCCGTCTCGAGTTCACGCGGCACGACCAGATCGGCTTCGGCGATGTCGCCGTGTTCGTCGCGGATCGCGGCATGCTCGAGCGAACGCAGCGCGGATGGTGCGACCGGAGTGAGCCCGCCGGTGTTGGCGGGATGCGCCTGGCGGCCCGCATGCCACAGTTGCACGAAGAGGTGGCCGCCCCTGGCGTGAACGGCGTCGACGACGCGCTTCCAGCCGGCGACCTGCTCGCGCGTCCACATGCCCGGCGCGTCGACGTAAGCAATGCCGAGCGGCGCGACGGCCGTAGCATCCGTAATAAGCAGGCCGCCTTCCGAGGCCCGCTGCGCGTAATACTCGACCATCGCGTCGCCAGGGACATTGCCGGGTTCGGTTCTCATGCGTGTGAGCGGCGCGAGGACAACCCGATGGTTGAGGTTCAGCGTCCCGACCCTGGTTTGGCTAAACAGCTTCATTTCGTGCTCCTTCCTGCAAGTTGGGGTGAGGCAATGTTCGCGGCAACGGCCGCGCAGGAGAAGACAGGCGCCGGCGATAGCAGTCATTCCTGCGCGGCATGGGGTGTTGGCCGAGGGCTATGCCCAACAGGAATCGCTGATATGCGTGGCAGCGGCCTACCCGGATGCAGGCTGATGGGCCAAAGTGGCTGCAAGCCGTGACATTCGACGCAATGGGTTCCCCGGCGCGAACGCAACGGCAGCCGACGTCGCAACGTCGACGTGAGCCTTTAACTTCCAGGAGAAACGCCATGACCTCGTTTAACGTACCGACCCGCGACAACGTATCGCCCGCCAATCAGGCCATCTTTGACAAGCTGAAGGCGGGTCTGGGCACCGTGCCAAATCTGTACGCGACGTTCGCCCATTCCGAACATGCGCTCGGCACTTATCTCGCCTTGCAGAATGCAAAGAGCAGTGTCACGGGCAAGTCGCGCGAAGTCATCAATCTGGTCGTCAGCCAGGTGAACGAATGCGAGTACTGCCTGGCCGCGCATACCGTCATCGGCAAGATGAGCGGGTTCTCGGATGAGCAGGTTCTTGAAATCCGCGGCGGGCGCGCGTCTTTCGACCCGAAGCTCGACGCGCTGGCGCAACTGGTGAAGGACATCGCCGTGCGTCGCGGGCATCCCAATCAGGAACGCGTCGATGCGTTCTTTGCCGCGGGATGGACGAAGGAAAACCTCGTTGACACCATCGTCACGATTGGCGACAAGATCATCACCAACTATCTCCACGGCGTGACGCGCGTGGCGGTGGATTTTCCCGCCGCACCGAAGCTGCCGCAGTAACGGCCGTGCCGGGCGGCGGCTAGCCGCCCGTGACCACCATGCCTGAGGCCTATTCGCTTGTCAGGTCGCCGTCGACGGACTCGGCTACCATACGGTGCAAACGAAAGCGGAGCGGCGCCACTTCAAGTGGGCCTCAGGGAACTCAAACAATGCGCCTTTCAAAGATTGATCTGAATCTTTTCGTTGTATTCGAAGCAGTCTATCGAACGCGTAATCTCACACGCGCGGCCGAATTGCTGTTCATCACGCAGCCGGCGGTCAGCAACGCATTGGCGCGCATGCGCAAAGCGCTCGACGATCAACTCTTTGTCAGCACGCCGGCCGGCATGCTGCCCACGCCCGTTTCCGAAAACATCATTGGGCGGGTTCGCGAGGCGCTTCAGTTGCTGGATTCGAGTGCGCATGCCGCGGAACACTTCGATCCGGCGTCGTCACAACGCACGTTCCGGCTCAGCATGAACGACTTGACCGAGGCCATATTGCTGCCCGCGCTGGAGGAGGTGCTGCAACGCGAGGCGCCCGGCATTCGCATCGAGAGCTACTTCACGACGCGGCGTGAAGTGCCCGAAGCGCTCGCCAACGGCGCGGTCAATCTGGCGATCGACGCTCCTTTGATCGACGATCCGCACCTCGAGCAGGAACCGCTGGGGCGCGACCGGTATGCGTGCCTGCTGCGCCGGGACCATCCGTTTACGAAGAAGAAGCTCACCATCGACGACTACCTCAAGCTCGGCCATATCCACGTCTCCAGTCGCAGACAGGGGCCTGGTCTTGTCGATGCGGAACTCAATAAGCTCGGGCTCAGGCGGACGATCCAAACCCGGGTTCAGCACTATCTGGTGGCGCCCTTGATCGCCATGCGCACCGATCTCGTGCTGACCGGGCCGCTGATGCTGCTTCGGCGATATGACGCGCGAATTCTTGAGCTGCCGTTCGATCTCCCCGATCTCGAGTCTCACGGCTACTGGCACCGAAGCGTGACAGGGGACCCGGCGCATGGCTGGCTGCGCGAGCAGATTGGCCGCCTGATGAAGGAAAGGAATAAATAGCCGACCGGTCCGGCCCGGCGCCATCTTGCACCCGCCGTGAGTATCACGGATGGTTATGGTGCGGTATAAAAACAATAAATTTCCTGAATGTCATGGAGCCGGGTATCGTTATAGCCATGTTTAGTCGAGGATGGCATGGCGGAACTCTATCTTGTACGGCATGGTCAGGCGTCGTTCGGCGCGGAAAACTACGACGAGCTATCACCCGCCGGTCGCACTCAATCACGTTGGCTGGGCGGGTACTTCGCGCAGTCGGACCTGCAGTTTGATCGCGTAGTCATCGGAACGATGCGACGGCACGCGCAAACTGCCGACGCCATTCTCTCGGAGATGCGTAGCTCGCAAGCCGAGGTCGTGCAAGACGCGGGTTTGAACGAGTACGACTTCGGCGCCTTGCTGTCCGCTCTTGGCGAGAGTGGCCTTGCGCCGGACCAATCGGCTGCAGGTTCGAAGAAGGACTTCTACAAGGGGCTCAAGCAGGCGCTGCAATTGTGGGCCGAGGACCGCCTGCCGGGGCGCCTTCCCGAAAGCTGGAGTCAATTTCAGGCACGCGTCGAGCGGGCGCGTCTTGCCATTCAGCGTTTGGGTGGCAAAAAGGTTCTGGTCGTGAGTTCGGGCGGCCCGATCGCCGTGTTCACCCAGCAGCTTCTGCAGGCGCCGGCGGCTGCCGCGATTGCGCTCAACTTGCAGATTCGCAATAGCAGCGTGAGCCAGTATGTCTTTAACGACAGCTCGATGTCGCTCGTCAGCTTCAACGCGCTGCCTCATCTCGAACGCACCGAAAGGCGTGAGTTCATCACTTATGGTTGATCCGAACCCGGAATCGCTCAACATCATGAATGCCAGTCTTCAATTCGACGTCGAACTGCTCACGCGTTATCTGACGGCCCATGTGCCTGGGTTTCAAGGGCCCATGTCCATCGAGAAGTTCGCCGGCGGACAATCCAACCCCACGTTTCTTCTCACGGCGCAAAGTGGCCGCTACGTTCTGAGGCGGCAGCCGCCCGGAACGCTGCTCAAGTCCGCACACGCGGTCGACCGCGAGTTCCGTGTGCTTACCGCTCTCAGTGCAACGCCTGTCCCCGTCGCACGGGCCTTGCACCTGTGCGAGGACCGCGACGTGATCGGCAGCATGTTCTACGTCATGAGTTTCGAAGAGGGCGAGATTTTCTGGGATCCGGCGCTGCCCGGCCTGCCCGCGGGCGAGCGCGGCGCCATCTATGACGCTCTGCTCGACACCATGGCGGCTCTTCACGAGGTGGATGTCGAAGCCGTCGGTCTGGCCGACTACGGCCGCGCCGGCAACTACTTCTCGCGCCAGATCGATGTCTGGACCAAGCAATATCGCGCGGCGCAAACCGATCAGCTGGATTCGATAGAAGCGCTGATCGAATGGCTGCCGGCGCATTGTCCGGCCGAAACCGGCAAGCCGTCGCTCGTGCACGGCGATTTCCGTATCGACAACATCATGTTCCGGCGCGGCGCGCCCCAGGTTCGCGCCGTACTCGACTGGGAGCTCTCCACGCTCGGCAATCCGCTGGCTGACATCGCGTATTTCTGCATGTGTCTTCGGCTCCCTCCGGGCGGTCATATCGTCGGGCTTGCAGGGTTGGACCGGGCGGCGTTGGGGGTGCCGGACGAGTCCGCGATCATCGAGCAGTACTGCCGCCTGCGGGGAATCGGCTCGATTGAGAACTGGAATTTCTATCTGGCGTTCAGCTTCTTCCGGCTTGCGGCCATCGCGCAGGGCGTGAAGAAGCGGGCCTTGGGCGGCAATGCATCGAACGACAAGGCGCGCCAGGTCGGCGAAATGGCCGGCGCGCTGGCGAGGATGGGCGTCGAGCTGATCTGACGCTCCCAAAGTAAACGTGTCGACGTGGACATAGGAAAGGTAATCGTGACTACTAATCTGTTTAACCTGGAATCGAAGGTTGCGCTGGTCACCGGTGCCAGCCGGGGGATTGGCGAGGAGATTGCCAAGCTACTCGCGCAGCAGGGCGCACATGTGATCGTGTCGAGCCGCAAGCTCGAAGACTGCGAGTCCGTGGCTCGCGAAATCCGGGAAGCGGGTGGCAGCGCCGAGGCCTACCCGTGCCATGTCGGGCGCATGGATGACATTCTCGGGATTTTTCAGCATATCCGCGCGCGGCATGGCCGTCTGGACATTCTCGTGAATAACGCCGCCGCGAATCCGTATTTTGGCCACATTCTCGACACCGACCTGGCGTCGTTCGAAAAGACGGTGGAAGTCAATTTGCGCGGCTACTTCTTCATGTCGGTCGAGGCGGGCAAGCTGATGCGCGAGCACGGCGGCGGTGCGATCGTCAACACGGCATCCGTCAATGCGCTCCAGCCCGGCGACAAGCAGGGCATCTACTCGATCACCAAAGCCGCGGTGGTCAACATGACGCGTGCATTCGCCAAGGAATGCGGACCGTTGGGAATCCGCGTGAATGCACTGCTGCCCGGACTGACTAAAACGCGCTTTGCCGGGGCGCTGTTTGCAGACCAGGCCATCTACGACAACTGGATTGCCAATATCCCGCTGCGGCGCCACGCGGAGCCTCGCGAGATGGCGGGCACCGTGCTCTATCTGGTGTCCGATGCGGCGAGCTACACCAATGGAGAGTGCATCGTCGTCGACGGTGGGCTGACGATCTAATCACGCGTCGACGCACGGCGCCCGCCAACACGTCGGCCACATTCACCCCGATTCAGGAAGAACGAAATGGACTTTGCATATAGCCCAAAAGTGGAAGCACTGCGTGCGCAACTAAGCGCGTTCATGGACAAGCACATCGTGCCGCGCATTCACCAATGGCACGAAGAAGTGAACGCGGGGCAGTATCCCGTTTCCTTCATGGAGATGCTGAAGGAGCAGGCGCGTGAGGAGGGCCTCTGGAATCTGTTCCTGCCGCATCTGCGGGATGACGAGCCAGGCACCCCGCTGACCAATCTCGAGTACGCGCCGCTGGCTGAAATCATGGGGCGCGTGTCGTGGGCCTCCGAGGTGTTCAACTGCAATGCGCCGGACACGGGCAACATGGAGTTGCTCCATATGTTCGCCACACCGGCGCAGCGCGAGCAGTGGCTCGAGCCGCTTCTCGACGGCAAGATCCGCTCGGCGTTTGCGATGACCGAACCCGCGGTGGCTTCGTCGGACGCGACCAATATCACCACGTCGATTCGCCGTGACGGCGACGACTACGTGATTAACGGCCGGAAATGGTTCATCACGAACGCGGCACACCCTAATTGCCAGTTGTTCATCGTTATGGGAAAAACCGACCCGGACGCTTCGAGCCACACGCAGCAAAGCATGGTTCTCGTGCCGCGCGATACGCCGGGCGTCAAGATGATCCGCAACATCACGGTGGTCAACCATACGGCGCCGGAAGGTCACTGCGAGATCGAGTTCAAAGACGTGCGCGTACCGCGGTCGAATCTGCTCGGTGAAGAGGGCAGTGGTTTCGCGCTTGCGCAGGCACGTCTCGGGCCGGGACGAATTCACCACTGCATGCGTTCGATCGGCGCCGCCGAACTGGCGCTCGAGTTGATGATCGAACGCGCCCAGGCACGCACGGCATTCGGCAAGCCGCTGCACAAGCATGGCTCGGTCGCGGAGTGGATCGCGAAATCGCGTATCGAAATCGATCAGGCGCGGCTGTTCGTTCTGAAAACCGCGTGGATGATCGACAACGTGGGCGCCAAGGCGGCGCGCAAGGAAATCTCGATGATCAAGGCGCTGGTGCCGGGCGTGCACACCGCCGTTTGCGATCGGGCCATGCAGGTATTCGGTGCGATGGGGCTGAGTCCAGATACGCCGTTGGCGGACAGCTGGACATGGGGGCGTGCATTGCGCTTTGCCGATGGTCCGGATGAGGTCCATCTGCAGAGCATCGCGCGGATGGAAATCAAGGCCCGGCCCCATGAACCGGGCCGTGACAATCCTTACCTGACGGCGCCGAAGTAAAACAGTCCCGCGAGGCCGCGCTGACGGCTTCGCTCAATCGCTTGCTGATTCGTCCAACAGCGCACGCGTTTGCGCCGACGGTTCTGCGACAAGCATGCCTTCAAAGGTATCCATCAAGCTGGCCACAGCATAGCCGGGCGACCAGAGCCGCCCCGGCTCGCCGCTGTCGCGGTCCGCTTCCCACGCCGCCAAGGCCGCATTGCCATAGATGCTGACGAGCGACAGCCGGTGATCGACGATTGCCGGCGGGATATGCGCGAGCAGGTCGCGCAGCAGCGCGTTGCAGCGCTGATAGCCCAGATTCCACTTGTTCTCGAGCGCCTCGCGCAGGAACGTGCGGTTGTTCAACTGCAAGTTGGCAATCATGCGGATGTACGTTGGCTGGCCGGTTCGATCGGCCAGATCGAGCATCGGAAAGGTCAAAGCGCCCAATACCGCTCGCACGGTAATTCCACCTTCTGCCTCCAGCCTGTCGACCTGCGCCTGTCGTTCCTCGTCAATCAGACGCGCGCCGTCGACGATCAACTCGCGCGCGAGATCGAGCTTGTTCCCGAAGTAGTACCGCAATGAAGCGCTATTGCGCTGTCCCGCGGCCGAGATGATGTCCTGCACGGACACGCCGTCCAGTCCCCGCAACGCAAACAGCCGCTGCGCCTCCTCTTTGAGCCGAACGCGGGTCTCAGCGCCGTCTGATCTTAGGGGTTTACCTGATGTCGCCATTACTTTACCGTTTCGAGTTAATTAACTAGACTGAGATAACTAACCGTACAGGAGAAACTTAGCATGAAGGTCGTCATTGTTGGAGGTGGTATTGGCGGGCTCACGACCGCACTGGCGTTGCTGCGCCATGGTATCGAGCCGATTGTACTGGAGCGTGCTCCCCAGTTGACCGAGGTGGGCGCGGGCGTCCAGATCGCCGCGAACGGCACGATCGTGTTGCGGGAACTGGGGCTGGAACCCGAACTGGCGAAGATCGCGATGGTGCCGGAGCGGTTCGACTACCTCGAGTTGTCGACCGGGCGCCTGCTCTATGTCGCACCGCTTGGCAAGGAAGCCGAGGCGCGTTACGGCGGCTTGCTTTACAACATTCATCGTGCCGATCTGATCGATCTGCTCGCGAAAGCGTTGCCGCCCCACGTGGTCCGTCTGGGCGCGGAGTGCGCGTCCATTTCGCAGGACGACGACGGCGCGTACGTCACGCTGCAAAATGGCGAAGTCATTCGCGGCGACGCCGTGATTGGCGCGGACGGCATCCACTCCGCTGTCCGGACGGCGCTGCGCGGGCCCGAAGAGAAGCAGTTCGCCAACATCCTCATGTGGCGCTCGCTGATCCCCGCCGATCGCCTCAAGGGCTTGAATCTGCCGGTAGCGGGCAACAACTGGTTTGGCGTGGGCCGCAACATCGTCTCGTATTGGGTTCGCCCGGACCTCTACAGCATTCTCGCGTCGGTGCCGGCCGCCGAGGTGAGCCGCGAGTCGTGGACGCAGTCGGGCGACGTCGAACAGCTGCGCCGCTCGTTCGAAGGTTGCGAGCCGACCGTGCAGAAGATGCTGGACGCGGTGGATTCGACTTTCATCACCGGCATGTATCACCGCGATCCGATCGACCATTGGGCGACCGGCCGCATCGCTCTGCTTGGCGACGCCGCGCACGCGATGGTGCCTTACCTGGCACAGGGCGCTTGCCAGGCGATCGAAGACGCCTGGGTTCTGGCCAGCTGCCTGAACGAGCATGGACCGGATGGCATCAGCGAGGCGCTGCTGGAATACGAACGCCGCCGCCAGCCACGTACCACGCGCATTCAGGCCGGCGCGCGCTTCGTCGTCGACTGGGCGCACGAACCCGATGAGGCGCGGGTGCGCCAACGCAATGGACGCCTGAAAGGACTCTCGCGTATCGACCCGCTCGCCGAGGCTTCATGGTCGTTTGCCTGGGGGCACGATGTGCTCGCGGCTGCCAAGCTGCCGCCGGGCGAGGTGGTGGGTCTGAGCGCGGCGCGCGAGGGCAAGCGGATGGAGCGTCCCGAGAGCCAGCGTGCGTTCGATCTCTGGAAGGGCGTGTTCGCACCGGATGACATTGCGCGTGGCGATCGCGGACAGCGCGACGCGTACGAACGGTTCCTGCTCAAAGAGTTTCCCGTGCCCGCCAGTACCGAAGTGACCAACGTCGATCTTCACGGCGTCAGTGCGCTGCGCACGGTCGCCGCGGGAGCCGGGCATCAGGCGACGGTGCTGCACTTCCACGGCGGCGGCTACGTGCTGGGTTCGGCGAAGAGCTCGGTTGAATACGCCAGCCGTCTGTCCCGCGCGCTGAACGGCCCGTGCTATACGGTCGACTATCGACTCGCGCCCGAGCACCCGTATCCCGCCGCTTTCGATGACGCGTTCAGCGCGTATCGCGGCCTGCTCGCTTCCGGTGTCGATCCCTCGACGGTGTTTCTGAGCGGCGAATCATCCGGCGGCGGTCTTGCGCTGGCGCTGGCCGTTGCGTTGCGTCGCGCGGGCTTGCCATTGCCCGCCGGTGTCATTGCCATTTGCCCGCTGACTGACCTCACGCTGAGCGGTCCATCGGTCAAGGCGAATTCGGGCGACGACCCGGCGGCGAATCGCGAGACACTGTCCAATCTTGTTGCTTCGTACTTCCAGGCACATGAGCCGACCGATCCGATGGTGTCGCCGCTGTTCGCGGACCTGGCAGATCTGCCGCCGGTGTTCCTCGCCGCCGTGAAGGGAGAAGTGCTGGAGAGCGACACAACGCGTTTTGCGGAGCGGGCGAAGGCAGCCGGCGCGAATGTGAAATTGACGATGGTGGCCGACTCGGTTCACGTCTTCACGCTCTTCCCGTTCCTGCCCGAAACGGCCGAGACGCTGGAAGAAGTCGGACAGTGGAGCCGCAATCTGCTGAAGCAGTAAAGAGGGGAACCCGTGTCGGGCCTCGCGCCCGACCCATCCCTTTTCAACGCTTTTCAAAGCGCAACGCTTTACCTCTGTATTTCGTCCCCTGCTTGGAGTAGACATGACGGCAACCTCATTGCGTCAGCCGGACGGCATGCCGCGCCCGTTATCGGTGCCGCAGACATCGCTGTACACCAATCTCGACGTTTCCGCGAACCGGCATCCAGACAAGGCCGCCATCCTCTACTACGGCAATTCTCTAAGCTATGGGCAATTGCAGCGAGAAGTGGAAGCCATGGCAGGGTTTCTGCAGCAGCGCTGCGGCGTCGCCCGCGGCGAGCGCGTCGTGCTCTATATGCAGAACAGCCCGCAGTTTGTCATTGCCTTCTATGCGATTCTGCGTGCCGATGCCGTCGTCGTGCCCGTCAATCCGATGAACCGGACGTCGGAACTGCAACATATCTTCGAAGACAGCGGCGCCAAGGTGGCATTTGTCGGAGAAGAACTCATGGAACAGGTGCGGCCGCTTTCGGGCTGTCACGTGGATCATGCTGTCGTGGCCCGCTATGCCGACTATCTGCGCGATCAGACTGATCTGCCGCTGCCCGACATGCTGACCTCGACGCTAGAGCAGGCTCAGGCGGACGCTGCTGACGCCGCTGGCGTCATTCGCTGGAACGACGCACTATCTGGCGGATTTCTCCCGAGCGCTCACGCGTCTGGTCCCGAGGACCTCGCGGTCATTCCCTATACGTCCGGCACCACCGGGCGCCCAAAGGGATGCATCCACACACACCGTAGCGTGATGCATTCGACGGTGTCGTGCGGTGAATGGCCCAATCTTCCTGACGACAGCGTGCTGCTTTGCTCCGTGCCGCTGTTCCATGTCACCGGCATGCAGAACTGCATGAACATGCCGATATACATCGGCGCGACGATGGCGATCATGACCCGCTGGGACGCGCAATGCGCTGCGCTGCTGATTGAACGCCAGCGCGTGAGCACGTGGATCTCGGTGCCTACCATGGTCATCGACCTGCTGAACCTTCCCGGCATCGGCCAGTTCGACCTGAGTTCGATCACCTACCTGAGCGGCGGTGGAGCTGCGATGCCGCAGGCCGTTGCCCAGCAGATTCAGGACCGCTGGCGCATCGCCTATGTAGAAGGATACGGGCTCACCGAAACGATGGCGGCAACCCACACCAATCCGCCGAAGCGCAGCAAGCCGCAGTGCATGGGCGTACCGGTCTTCAACACGTATTCGCTCATCGTCGATCCCGACAGCCTGGTGCCGCTGGGCGTTGGAGAAACCGGTGAAATTCTCGTGAGCGGGCCGCAGGTTTTCGTGGGGTACTGGAACGCGCCCGAGGCGTCGCGCGATGCATTTGCAACGATCGCCGGGAGGCGGTATCTGCGGACCGGGGATCTTGGCTATGTCGATCGCGATGGCTACTTCTTCGTTGTCGACCGGCTCAAGCGCATGATCAACGCGTCGGGCTACAAGGTGTGGCCGGCTGAGGTGGAGGCCATGCTATTCGAACATCCGGCCATCCAGGAGGCCTGTGTGATTGCGACCCACGATCGGCGTCGAGGCGAGTCCGTCAAGGCGGTCATCGTGCTTCGACACAGTGCCTGCGTGACGGAGCAGGAGATTGTCGCGTGGGCGCGCCAGCACATGGCGGCCTACAAGGTTCCGCGCGTCATCACGTTTGCCGACAGCTTGCCTCGTACCGCGAGCGGAAAGATTCAGTGGAAACAGCTGCAGGAAGCTGAGAACCTGCGCGGCGGCGCGTGATCAGGAGGCGGCTCTCTGGCGGCGCGATTCTGATTGTCTGGGCGACGCCACGTTAGAGGGGCTGTACGTACCAGACGGCCCCGAAGGGTACCGGCATCACCGTGCCCAACACTGCAAGATTTCTTGCAATTTCAGGGTTACCACGCCCCCTTCAGTGACGCTGCATGTTGTGCGCCGCAGACACCCGCTCAGACACGTCGGGAAATGTAAGTTTTCTGACGGTCCAGACATATTTTCCCGGGCAACGTGTGGTCATGGACACATCACTCCGCCAGGGAGTGGGGTCTGCCGTGTGGAAGGGCGAGCGGGGCTTTGCAGAAAAAATGCATGGCAGTGGTCGATATGTTTCGTAGTACAACATAAACATAAAATTGGAGTCGTTAGATGAGGAAGGTAAGGAGATTGGCCGGCAATGCAGTTTGGCGGCCGCGCACTTTGAAAGCGTTGCACTCAGGCAAGGCCGGAGTGTTGGCCGGCGTCATGTCGACCGTGTCGCTGTGTTCGGTTCCGGCGCACGCGCAGTCGTCCGTGACGCTTTACGGACTGGTGGACGCCGGCATTCGCTATACGACGCATGCGGATCCTGCGGGCGATTCCCAGTTCAAGCTCGGAAGTGGCGAAAACGAGAGCCACTTCGGCATCAAGGGCGCGGAAGACATTGGCGGTGGGACGAAGGTTGTGTTCGATATCGAGGATCGTTTCTTCGTGAACACGGGGGCGGTCGACCCAGCCTATCCTTTCTTCAATACGGCTTTTGTCGGCTTGCAATCGAACAGTTACGGCAAGCTGACCATGGGGCGCCAGCTCAATCCGCTCTCCGACGCGGTGCTGAGCGCGTTCGTGACGAACCGCTGGCTGCCGACCTTCTATCAGTTCCGCCCGGAAGTGACGATGGCTCAGGGCGTCTGGACCAGCAACATGGTCAAGTACGCTGCGCGCTGGCAGTACCTGACAGCCGAGGTCTCGTACGCGTTCGGCGGCATGGCGGGGCAGTTTGGCGCGGGCAGTCAGATCGGGGCGTCGCTCCTGTATCTGCCCGGTGCGCCGTTGACCTTTGCTGCCGCGTATCTCGACTCGCGCGATGCCGTGAACTCCGACGCACACCTCAAATCGTGGACCGCCGGCGGGTCATACACGTTCGACGCTACCACGGTGACTTTCGGCTGGTCCGTCAATCGGCAGGACCCTGGCTTTGCCGGCAATTTCCCGAATGGCCCGTTCTCCGCCCCCGCATTGACCGCGCTGAAATTCAATACATTCAGCTCGCGACAAATGTTCTTTGGCGGTGTGACGCAACTGATCGGGACGGCCACCCACCTGTCCGCCAACGTGTGGCGCACGACCCAGAGCGGGAAGGTCCAGTCCGGGGACGGCAACGCCACGCAATTCCAGCTGCTTGCCGACTACAACTGGTCGAAACGCACGGACACCTATGTTGAAGTCGACTACTCGCTGTATCGCGGTGGAATGATCGGCGCGCAGTTCCAGGGCATCAACGCGGTGAGTTCGGCGTTCGGCAGCACCCAGCTAGGCGTGACGGCCGGTGTGCGGCATCTGTTCTAGGCAGGCAGCGGAGCAATACGCCGCTCGAACGAGCGTACATGCATGGGCGCGATCATTGGTAGTCCTGGAAGGACGAAAGAAGCTCTCTCGAACATATTTCGATTCGTCCATACCGCAGAGTGATAGCGCCCTCTTGCGCCATGGCCTTGAGCTCCAGCGAAAGCGTCTGGCGCGTGATGCCGAGCATCATGGCCAGCGTGTCCTGCGAAACGCTCACGTCATGGCGGCACTGCGGCGAGAATGTAACGTCGCCGGAAGCGAGCAGGAGCAGGCGCCGGGCAATGCGTGCCCGCGTGGAATGAAGCGTGGCATCCTCGACCATGCGATAGAGCCAGTTCATATGGATTGTCTGCAGTTCGTTGATCGCCCTGACGAATGAGGTGCTCTGCATCAGTTCCTCGAAGGCGGCGGCTTTGACCACAAAGACGGTTGACCGCTCGAGCGCCACGACATCGCGCAGGCGCGGTTGACGGCTCGTCAGGGACGTCTGTCCAAACCAGTTGCCCGCTTCGATGACGGCGAGGATCGCTTCCTTGCCGTCCTCGCGAAGCGTGAAGGCCTTGAAGCGGCCACTTTTGATTCCGTAGAAGCCGACAGGCGCATCGCCCCGGTGAAACAGAAATTCCCCAGGGTGCAGCGTGATCAGCTCGCTGCGGCGAATCAGTGCCTCCTGCTCTTCGGCAGGCAGGGCGCTGAACCACTGGTTGGTCCGCATCTCGTCGGAGGTGTCTGTCATCGAGGCCATGTGAAGCAGTCAAAGTCCATATCAATGTCGAAGCGCGTAGGTCGCTCTTGTCGAGCAGTCTGCGCGCGGCGTCAAGCGTCAATCAACTCACTGGACACGCCGGGTCCGCTCAGATAACCGCCTCGATCAGCATCGGGCCGCGACGCTTCACCGCGCGCGCGAATGCGGCGTCGAAATCCACGCTCGATTCCGCGCGAACGGCTTCGACGCCCATGCCCTGCGCGAGGGCGACAAAGTCGAGTGACGGGTTCTGCAGATCGAACATGGAGGCGGCATGCGCGCCATCCGTGCGCGCGCCGACGCGCGTGAGTTCGTTCGCGAGGATCTTGTAGCCGCGATTCGCGTAGATCACGGTCACGACGTCGATGTTTTCCCGCGCCTGCGTCCACAGCGATTGAATCGTGTACATGGCGCTGCCGTCGCCCTGAAGGTTGACAACCTTGCGGTCGGGGCAGGCGATGCCCGCGCCAATCGAAACAGGCATCATGCTGCCGATCGCGCCACCCGTCAGGGTCAGGAAATCGTGCGGCGCGGCTGACTCGGTCAGGCCGTAGTACGCCATCGCAAGAGACGCCTCTTCGGTAATGATCGCGTTCTCCGGCAGATGCATGGCGACGCTGCGCATGATCGACTCGCCGTTCAGCAGGCCATTTGGCGAGTACTCGAGTGCCGTGCGCACGCTGAGCGGGGCGACCGCATGCTGGGCGCCGAGCGCCTCGACCAGCGCGTCGAGTGCCGCGGTGCCGTCTTCATGCGGATGTGCCAGTACGGCGATGCGGCATCCTTGCGGCGTCAGCCAGCTCGGCTTGTCCGGGTAGCCGAAGAAGCTGACCGGCGGCTGCGCACCGACGAGCACGATCAGTTCGGTGCCGGCGAGGAAATCGACAACCTGCTCGGCAAAATACGGCAGGCGTTCGACCGCCACGCGACCGGCGCCACGCTGCAAACGCGGCGCGAACGTGTCGCAGAGCAACCGGGCGCCCGTCTTTGCGGCGATCCGGCCGGCCGCGCGAAGACCCTGATCCTGCAAGGCCTTGCCGCGCAGCAGGAAGGCGGTCCGCACGCCGCTCTGGGCAAGCGCGGCAATCCGCTCGACGGTGTCGTCGCTCACGAGCGCGGGCGCCGGAGCCGGCAGCGGCGCGGCGACGCTATCGGCTGGCGACCACGCGGTATCGGCGGGCAGAATCAGCGTGGCGACCTGGCCTGCGCCTTCCATGGAGGCCTGCACTGCGCGAGCGGCGTCGGCGCCAACTGTCAGCGCGCTGCTCGACGAGTGGATCCACTGCGACACCGGCCGGGCGAAGCCCTTGATGTCGGAGGTGAGCGGCGCTTCATAGCGCGCATGGGTCGACGAATGGTCGCCGACGATATTGACGACCGGGCTCGATGCACGGCGCGCGTTGTGCAGATTGGCGAGGCCATTGGCGAGTCCGGGGCCGAGGTGAAGCAGCGTGCAGGCCGGCTTGCCCGCCATGCGCCCGTAGCCGTCGGCGGCACCTGTCACGACGCCTTCGAAAAGGCCGAGAATCGGTCGCATTCCTTCGACCGAATCAAGCGCTGCCACAAAATGCATTTCAGACGTGCCCGGGTTTCCGAAGCACACGTCCACACCACTTGCGATCAGGGAACGCAACAGACTTTCAGCGCCGTTCATAGCGAATCACCTCAATGTCGAAACCATCAATCAAGCTTTGCCCACCAGGTATTTCAGGGGCCCAGACGCCGTGTGACGACGTATGCATGGATGGTATCGACGGGGTCTTCGTGCAAAAATACAGTCTGATCGGAAAAATTGTTACGTCATGCGCAAAAATCTCGACTACGGGTTGCTGCACGCCATGACCGCGTTTGTGCGGGTTGTCGACGCGGGAAGCTTTACGGCGGCCTCCGAGCTGATGGAGCTGACCACGGCGCAGGTGTCGAGGCTGGTGTCCGAGCTGGAGAACCGTCTGCAAACGAAGCTGCTTCAGCGCACCACGCGGCGCATGGCGCTCACCAGCGCGGGCGAGCGCTACGCCGCTCAATGTCGGACGATTCTGGATCTGGTCGAGGAAGCCGAAGGCGAGGCGAGCGGTGCGCGAATCCAGCCGACGGGCCGGCTGCGGGTGCTGTGCATGGCGAGCTTCGGTGATCGCTACGTGGTGCCGATCGTTGCCAGGTACTGCGCGATGTATCCGGCGGTGACGGTCGAGTACAGCGCGTCGCAATACGTGCCGGATCTGCTGGCTGAAGGGGTGGATGTGAGCGTCTACCTGGCCCAGAGACTACCGGATTCGAGCGTTGTCGCGCAGCAGCTGGGTGCGGTTCACGGGGTGCTGTGCGCCGCGCCGGCGTACCTCAAGCGGCATGGTTCACCCAAAACCTTGCAAGACCTGGCCGACCATCCGTGCCTGCGCCTCGTCAATCCGTCAACCACGCCGCATTGGGAGTTGACCGACGGGAAGATGACCCACTCGATGCAGCCGGTCGGTCCTTTGGTCGGCGATCATCCTGAAGCGGTATTGCATGCGGCATGCAGTGGGCTGGGTATTGCATTGCTGCCAGTGTTTGCGGTGCTGGACAGAATAAGGAGCGGCGAACTCGTGCAGGTGTTGCCTCAGTGGCGCTCGCCTGACGTCGGGGTGTACGTCTTGATGCCGTCGAGGAAATTTCTCGAAGCCAAGACGCGCGCGTGGATCGATCTATTGAAGGCGGAGTTGCCGCCCGCGCTTGAACGTGACGCGCTTCAGATCGGCCAGGATGAAATACCGAAACGGCGCCGCTCACGTGCGGCAACTTCCGCGCGTTGATTCACACCGCGCAAAGAGCCCATTAGCGCCGTGTGGTGCGCGCGGGCGGCGCGCGACGTTTTCTCTTCGCCGCCTCGCGCTTGCTGTTTTCGTCAGCATAGTCGCGGATCATCTCGATCAAGGCGCGCAGCCCTGCGGGAACATGACGCCGGCCAGGGTAGTACAGGCATAGCCCGTCTAACGCCGGCGTCCAGTCTTCGAGCACCCGCACCAGCGTGCCCGCCTCCAGATCCGCGTTGACGTGCCATTCGGCCAGATAGGTCAGACCAAGGCCGGCGCGCGCTGCCTCCAGCATCAGGCCCGCGTCGTTCAGCGTCATTGCGCCATTGCCGTCGATGCGCAATGTTTCGCCATGCCGTTCGAATTCCCACTGGTAGATGGAGCCGCTCGGCATCCGGCTGCGGATGCACTGATGTGCATTGAGGTCCGACGGCGTGCGCGGCGGCTTGTGCCGCGCAAAATACGCCGGACTGCCGACAACGGCAAACCGCTGCCTGTCGCCAAACGGCACGGCGATCATGTCTTGCGGCACGACATCCATCAGACGGATGCCCGCGTCGAACCCTTCGACCACGATATCGATCAGACGCCCCTCGGTGACGAGGTCGATCTTCATTTCGGGGTAGCGATTCAGAAAGGCGATGAAGAGCGGCATGACCTGATTCGCCGCGCCCAACGAGGTATTGATGCGCAACGTGCCCGACGGCGTGTCGCGGAAGCTGCCGGCCTGCTCGATCGCAGCCTGAATGGTCGAGAGGGCCGGCGCGACGCTGCTCACGAATTGGGCCCCGGCTTCGGAGAGCGACACGCTTCGCGTGGTGCGATTGAAGAGCCGCACACCGATGCGCGCTTCAAGTGCGGCCACGGCATGGCTCAGCGCGGACGTCGATACGCTTAGTTCGTTTGCCGCGGCGCGAAAACTGCGATGACGCGCCACGGCCAGGACGGCTTCCAGTTCGCTCAGGCCCGATGTCTTCATTATCCTAAATCACTCAACAGGTCATCCTTGATTGTACGGCTAGTCAGTTCAATGGCGAGAGCCTATCTTGTGTCCAACGCAACCTTTTTCCGGACAGACCATGCAGATCATCGACACAATCTATATCGACGGCGCATTCGTGACGCCGCACGGCGACGAGCTCTTCGACCTCGTCAATCCATCAACCGAGCAGGTCATTGGCCGCGTGCGTCTTGCCGATGCCGAGGACGCCCGCGCCGCCATCGCGGCCGCGAAGCGGGCCTTTCCGGCATTCTCGCGCACTGGCAAGGCCGAGCGCGTCGCGCTGCTCAGGCGCATGCATGCGGCTGTGGTCGCGAAAGAGAATGAACTCTTCGAAGCCATCATCGAGGAATACGGCGCTCCGGTGTCACGCGGCCGCTGGATGGCCAGCCACGCGAGCGACGTTTTACTGCAAATGGCGAACACGCTGGAGAACTATTCGTTCGTCCGTCGCGCCGGATCGGCCGAAGTGGTGATGCAGCCGCTCGGGGTTGCGGGGCTGATTACGCCGTGGAACAGCAATGCAGGCTTTATCTGCGGCAAACTGGCGGCGGCGCTTGCCGCGGGCTGCACGGCCGTCATCAAGCCGAGCGAGATGAGCGCGATTCAGACGCGTGTGATCACCGAGGCACTGCATGAAGCGGGCCTCCCCGCGGGCGTGTTCAACATCGTCACGGGACGGGGCGAAACGGTGGGCGCGGAGATCAGTTCGAACCCCGACATCGCGAAGATCTCGTTCACGGGATCGACGGCCGTCGGCAAAACGATTCTGCGCACGGCCGCGGACACGCTCAAGCGTGTGACCCTGGAGCTGGGCGGCAAATCACCCATGATCGTGCTCGACGACGCGAACTTTGACGAAGCCGTGCCGCTTGCGCTTCAGGCAGGTTTCATGAACAGCGGGCAGGCATGCATTGCCGGCACACGGATTCTGGTGCCGCAGGCAAGACTCGCGGAATTCGAGCAGAAAATGGCAGACGCCGTGGCGGATATTCAGTCTGGCGACCCGCGTGACCCGCGCACGAGTATTGGCCCGATGGTGAATCAGAAGCAGTGGGAGCGGGTACAGCGCTACATTCGCATCGGTGTTGAAGAAGGTGCGCGCCTGATTGCCGGAGGCGAAGGGCGTCCAAGCGGTGCGGAAGCTGGCTGGTACGTGCGCCCAACGGTTTTCAGCGATGTGCGCAACGATATGACCATCGCCCGCGAAGAGATCTTCGGGCCGGTGCTGTCGATCATCGCCTACCAAGATACAGAAGACGCGATCAGGATTGCCAACGATACGCCGTACGGTCTGCAGGCTTACGTCTGTTCGACCGACGCCACACGCGCAAGCGCGGTGGCGTCGCAGATCGAAGCGGGACGTGTGCTGGTCAACACGCTGGCGCACGAACCGGCGGCGCCCTTCGGCGGGTTCAAGCAGTCGGGAATCGGCCGCGAATACGGTACGTTCGGACTCGAAGCGTTTCTCGAACCGAAGTCGCTGCTTGGCGCCGTGTGATCGTCAGAGGGTCGACTGCCGCGCCACACACGGGCAAGTGACGCGAGCGCATTAACCCCGCATTAACCCCGCATTAACCCCGCATTAACCCATAAGCGGCGGCAGTTCTTCCTTCAGGAAATCGACCAGCGCGCGTACCGCCGGCATCATGCCGCGGCGGGTCGGAAATAGCACCGCCAGGCGTCCTTCCCGGGGGCGCCACTCCGGCAATACGACGCGCAATGTGCCCAATTCGATCTCATGCGTGCATGCATATAGAGGCAGGCTCGCGATACCCATACCTGCCAATGCGGCCTCCTTCAGCACCGCGATATTGTCGCTGTGCAGGCGGGGTTGAATAGTCCGCTGGGCAACCGCGCCATTGGCGCCGAGCAGGCGCAGCGCCGTTGCCGGTTCATTGATCGACGCGTAGATAAGCAGATCGCTCTGAGGCAGCGCTTCCGGTTCATCAATCGTGCCGGATTGCGCCAGATAGACGGGACTCGCCACCAGCCCCCAGCGCGCGGTGCACAGCGGCGCCTGGATCAGGCTGGACGACTCCACATCAGAACCCAGACCCCGTACCACCACATCGACATGTTCTTCGACAAGATCGACTTGCCGGTGACTGGCCTCGATCGACAGTCGCACCTTGGGGTAGCGCAGCATGAAGCGGGGCAGCAGCCTCGCCAGCACGAAGTCTGTAATCGCGACGGGCATGCTGGCCCGCACGAGGCCGGTGGGTTCAGCGATTCTGCGCCGAACCGCTTCTTCACCGGCTTGCGCTTCGGCGATCATGGCCCGGCAATGCGCGTAAAGGTCCTGGCCGGCGTCGGTTAGGCTGAGCCGGCGTGAGGTTCGGTGCAGCAGCCGAACACCGAGGCTGGTTTCCAGATCGGTAATTCTCCTGGAGATATGCGACTTGCTCACGCCGAGCACGTCTCCTGCGGCGGTAAAGCCGTGATGCTCGATCACCTGCGCAAAAAGATAGAGGTCGTTCAGGTCAAGGGATACGGGGTTCATCCGGCGTCCAGTGGCTCTCGGGTTGGCGTGGTTATCGTTGGTCATTGGTTTTCATCGTTTCTAATGAGCAACGATAGGTTGAGAAATACCATATTTATCGTTTGTCGTTGCGTAAATATGATTCATCTCAACCGGGGCGGATGTGCACCGGACAGACAGGCGGAAGCGTCCCGATGCCGATGCCTTATCCCAATGCCAACGTTCATCAAGATCATGAAACCTCTTCCTTTCCTGAAAGCTGCACTTCTCGCCCTGGCGGTCGCCACCACCTCCGCTGCCACCACGGCCGAAGCGGCCGGCCCGGCGCCTGCGGCGAACGCGGTCGCGCCGTCGGGTGCTCCGTATTCGCTGCTGTCGCGAGATAACACGGTGCTGCTGCTGGTCGACCACCAGGTTGGTTTGTTTACCGGCGTGCGCGACATCGACGTCGGTCAACTCAAGCACAACGTGGTGGGGCTGGCCAAAGCCGCGAGGGCACTCGGTATCCCCGTCATCGTCACGGCCACGATGCCCGACGGCATGTGGGGCCCGACGATCCCAGAACTGACTGCCGCGATGCCCGGTGTGCAGGTCATCAACCGGACCTCGATCAACGCCTGGGACGATCCGAATGTCCGCGCCGCTATCGAGAAGACAGGCCGCAAGCAGGTGCTGATTGCCGGTGTTTCGCTGGAAGTCTGTGCCACGTTCCCGGCCTTGACGCTCAAGGCCGCTGGCTATGACCCGCGCGTGGTGCTCGACGCGTCGGGTACGTTTAGCGATACCAAGCGCACGGTGGGCCTGCAACGCCTGGCGGGTGCCGGCATCCCCGTGACCGACTACGCCACCGCCGGTGTCGAAATGCTGCACGGCAATACCGATCCGAAGGCCCAGGAGGTGTATGCCGATCTCGACATGCCGTTCGCCACCCTCGTGTGGCAGATGAAGAACGCGCCTGGCAAGTAAGGCGGCAATCCGATCCGGCGAGGGCGTTTCGCGTTTTCGTCGGGATAGTCGGGATAGTCGCGAAGCCACCCTTGCCCGCGTGGCCGGATGGTTTCTTCGACGCTGACAAGTTGCGGTACTACGGAGGATCACCATGAGCAAATCAGTGCGTATGTCGCATGTCGTCGCCGGTCACGACATGAGCATTGGCGACGCATTTTCGGCAAAGCATTTCGGCGAGCAGGAGTTTGGCGGTTTGATGGATCCCGTCGTCATGCTCGATCATTTTCATATGACGGGTCCGACGTTCGACGCCCATCCGCACGCTGGTATTTCGGCGGTGACCTATGTGTTCGAGGACGCAACCGGGGCACATGTCAATTACGACTCGCTGGGCAACTACGGCCCTATCAATCCGGGTGCGTTGCATTGGTTTGCCGCAGGCAGTGGGGCAGTGCACACCGAACAGCCCGAGGGCGATGGGCAGCACGTGCACGCGCTGCAGATCTTCGTGAATCTTCCGGCGAGCAAGAAATTCGACGCGCCCTATGCCGTTCATGTGGAACCGCATGACATCCCTGAGTTCAGGGCGCCAGGTGTTCGTGTGCGTGTGGCATCGGGCAGCAGCAATGGCGTGAGCAATCCCCACTCGGCACGACTGCCTGAACCGTTTACGTTGCTGGACGGCTTTCTTTCGCGGTCATCTGCATTCAGCCATGAGCTATCGCGTGGCTGGAACGGAATGATTTACGTGGTCGAGGGAGCGCTACACATAGAAGTTGGCGGCAAGGTGCGGTATCTGATGGCCGGTGAAGCAGTCAGTGTGGCTTTGGATAACGACGCCGCGCAGAGCGAGGCAATGGTCCGTATCATCTCCGACGAAGGCTGCCACTTCGTCGTTCTTTCCGGGCCGGCGTTGAACGAACCGATTGCCAAACACGGGCCATTCGTCATGAACACGCGCGAGCAACTCGAAGATCGGATCAAGGCCTTCCAGAACGGCGAGTTCGGACAGATCGTGATGCCACAAGCTGTCGAGCGGTGATCGTTCGCGCCCCGTGCCTTTCTGGGTCACCGCCCAAACTCCTCAATGAGGAAACCAAGAAAAGCGCGGACCTTCGGCGCGACGTGTTGCCGCGACGGATAGACCGCATAGAGCGTGGTTTCCACCGTGCTCCAGTCTTCCAGCGCCGTTTGCAGCCGTCCTTCCCGCAAGTCGTCTTCGACATAGGGGTAGGGGATCAGGCTAACGCCGAAACCCGCACGCAGCGCATCACGAATCGCGAGACTCGATGCCACCGAATATCGTGCGTTGACGGCAATCCTTTCGGTGCGGTCATCTTTTCTGAACTCCCAAAGATCCGCATGTCCCGAGAGGCTGAAGCGAATGCAATTAAGCCCTTTCAGGTCGGCCGGCGTGCGGGGCTCGCCATGCTCGGCGAAATACGACGGCGCGGCACACAGCACATGCGGCATAACCGTCAGCTTTCTGGCAATCAGGCTGGAGTCCTCAAGATTGTCGCTGCCGCGAATAGCAAGGTCGAACCCCTCGCGGACCAGATCGACCCGCCGGTCGTCAAGATGAAGGTCGAGCTTCAGGTCGGGATAGCGCGAGAGAAACTGGGGAATGGCGGCGGAGAGCCGGGTCAATGTAACGGTCATCGGCGCGGTGACCCGCAATGTGCCGCTCGGCGCGGCCTTGATCGGACGCAGCGCTTCGTCAGCGTCGGTTAATGCGTCCAGCCCGCGCGTGACGTGCTCGAGATAAATCCGGCCTTCCTCGGTGAGCGCCATGCGCCGCGTCGTCCGGTTGATGAGCCGCGCGCCGACCGCCGCTTCCAGCTCGGCGATGTTCTTGCTGATCGCCGCCGGCGACAGCGCCAGCCGCCGTCCGGCCTCGGCAAAGCTGTTCAGCTCCGCCACATGGCGAAACACCTGCAACGCGGTATAGCGATCCATCTAATAATTCACCATTGGTAAAGAATGTTCTTCTTGAATTAATATTATCATCCATTGGTGAATTCCGTATTCTGTACTGAGATCTTGTCAGTTCGGAGCGGAATCGTGACCCATCCCACCATCGCGGTGATCGAGCGGCGTACTTCGGCCAACCTGTTGCTCACGGCAATCGCGCCCGCCATCTGGGGCAGCACCTATATCGTCACCACCACCTTGCTGCCGGGCTTTTTCCCCGTCACGGTCGCCATGCTGCGCGCCTTGCCCGCCGGATTGCTGTTGCTCCTGATCGTGCGGCAATTGCCGGCAGGCATCTGGTGGCTGCGCGTGTTCGTCCTTGGGGCGCTCAACATTGCGTTCTTTCTGAGCATGCTGTTTGTTGCAGCCTATCGGCTGCCAGGCGGGGTTGCCGCGACGGTGGCCGCGGTCCAGCCGTTGATCGCGGTGTTCGTGGCCGCATTCCTGATCGGCAGCGCGGTTCGCGCGTTGTCGATCGTCGCTGCACTCGTCGGGATGGGCGGTGTTGCCCTGCTAGTGCTAACTCCGCACGCGGCGCTCGATAGGGTAGGTGTTGCGGCGGGTCTCGCTGGAGCGGTCTCCATGGCCGTCGGCAACGTATTGACCCGCAAGTGGCAGCCACCGGTATCGCTGCTCACCTTTACGGCCTGGCAACTGACCGCAGGCGGCCTTCTCTTGGTTCCGGTCGCCCACATTCTCGAACCGGCTTTTCCTGTTCCGAGCGCGGCCAATCTGCTTGGACTAGCATGGCTCGGACTGATTGGCGCGGCCTTGACGTATGTCCTCTGGTTCCGGGGTATTGCGCGGCTGGAGTCCGCCGTCGTGTCATCGCTCCTGTTTCTCAGTCCGTTGACCGCGGTGCTGCTTGGATGGGTGTTCCTGAATCAAACCCTGAGCTTGCCTCAGATCGGCGGCATCGCGTTCATCGTTGGTAGCATATGGCTAAGTCAACGTGCCAACCGCAGTGCCGCACCTCCTTCCCAATTGCCGAGAGATCATGCCCATGCGACTTGCCCGCCTTGTTCTTCCGCTGCTCGCCATCCTCGCCGCCTCGCCGGCCTTCGCGAAGATGGTCGCGAAACCCGTCGACTGGACGCTGGACGGCACGACGTTCAGGAGCATGCTCGTTTATGACGACGCCTCCACCGCGAAGCGCCCCGGCCTTGTGATGGTGCCCAACTGGTTTGGCATCAACGACACGGCCGTTGCAAAGGCCGAGATGATCGCCGGCCAGGACTATGTGATCCTGCTTACCGACATGTATGGCGAAGGGACGCGTCCCAAAGGCGACGCGCAGGCCAAGGCGGCAGTCGGTCCGCTGTATGCCGATCGCGGGCTGATGCGCAAGCGCATCGGCAGAGCGTTCGAGCAGCTCAAGACCGAAGCCTCCAGCGCTCCGATCGATCTCTCGCGTCTTGCGGCCATCGGCTTCTGTTTCGGCGGCGGCGCGGTGCTCGACCTGGCGCGCAGTGGCTCGGATGTGAAAGCCGTGGTCGCATTCCATGGCGATCTCAGCACCGACGATCCCGCTCTCGCGAAAAACATCAAGGCGCGCGTGCTCGCCATGAACGGCGCCGACGATACCTACACCATGCCGGACGCCCCCAGGTTCACGGAGCAAATGCGCAGCAGCGGCGCCGAATGGCAGTTCGTCGAGATCGGACACGCGGTGCATTGCTTCACTGAGACCGAGGCAACGACCAAGACGGGCGGTTGCCGTTACGACGCCAAGGTCGCAGCGCTCTCTTATACGATGATGCGGGACTGGCTGACGGAAAGCTTCGCGTCGAACTGAAGAGGCGCGTGGCGCGTGACCTCGAGGGCGAGGGCGCGCGCCAGCTAGTCCGCCAGCCAACCAGGCAGGCTAGGCCGCGGCGCCCCGCAAATCCCTTATATGCTGGTAGACGGTCGCACGCCCCATGCCAAGCACGTTGGCGACATAGTTGGCGGCGCTCTTTCCCTTGAATGCACCTTCCTCCCACAGTGCTTCCACCAGTTCGCGACGGTGGTCGCGCGTGAGCGAGTTCAACGCCAATTGCCGTTCCTGCAACCACGCGTGGAGGAAGGTGTTGATGCGCTCCTGCCAGTCATCCTTGAACAGTTCTTCCGGCTGTTTGACGAGGCCCGCGCCCGAGATCACGCGGTCGATCACATGCTTCATGTCTTCGAACACGGCGATGTTGTAGTTGACGCACATCACGCCCGCCGCGACCCCGGCGTCGTCGAACAGAACCGTGCTTACACAGCGCATGCGCCTGCCGTCCCAATTGATCTTTTCGTAGGGGCCGATCGTGCCCACCCCCGCGGTGTGATCGATATCTTCCAGCGCGGAGTCGTCACCGAGTTCGCGTTTGGACAGATTGTTGGCGATGTACGCAATCGTCTGGCTGTGCAGGTCATGAATGACGATTTCGACGTACGGAAAGAAGAGCAGGGCGATACCATCGGCGACACGGCTGTATCGATCGAGCAGAAGCCGGCGCCCGGGCGGAGTCTTGGTCTTTCGCATTGGCGGGAATGAGATGTCAGGTTGTCCGAAATGCGGCGATGCCCGCCGCCGCCGCGCAACCCGTGGTCATGTGATGCCCTATTTTGCCACGGGCGATGCGCGAAACGCGCCACGGTGTGTCCGGCCTCGGCGCGCGACGCGGCGTCAGGCGCCGGTGTGGCCGCGTTGCCCGGCCACGTGCCTGAACAGTTCATACGCAATCGCCACGTCTTCCAGGCCGAGCCCGATGGAACGGAAAAACGCATGGCGCCGATACGACGGTTGAGCGGCCGTGCCGGCTACCAGTTCGGCCAGATCGCCCCGCACGCTCTGCGCGGACCAGTCGTGATGCTGCGCCGCCAGTTTCATTTCGCCCGCGCTGGCCGGGGTGGTTTTGCGGTAGTCGCAATACACATCCATTTCAGGAATCCACGAGGGCGGAATTTCGTGCGCGTTGGCGACGTTCGTGCTGATCGACGTGATGAGCGCGGGTTGAGTGAGCATGTCCTGCTCGAGCACGGGCGTGCCCGATGACGTGCACAGCGCCACCACGTCGGCATCGCGCACGCAGTCTTCAACACGCGCGGCGATCCGCACACGTTGATCCAGCGCGGCGAGCTGGGCGCGCTTCGTCTCGTCCTGGGCGAGGCCGGGGGAAAACACACTGATCGAGTCCCACTGCCGCAGTGACGCAAGGTGACGCAGATGCGCCTGTCCCGCCGCGCCGGTGCCGATGATGGCGAGCCGGCGAGCTCCCGCAGTGGCGAGGCGGTCCACCGCCAGCGCCGTGGCACCGGCGGTGCGCTCGATGGTGAGCAGACCCGCATCGCACCACATCAGCGGCTGGCCCGTTTCCATCGACATCAATGCGGTCCACGCCGTGATGACCGGCTTCGATTCCGTGCCGATGTACGGCGACAGCTTCGCGCCGAACACCTTGGCGTCCGCGACCGCGCCAAGGTACGTAATGAAGTCCCCGGCGCCGTGCGGGAACAGCGTGAGAGTCTGGGGCGGCTGCACCGCGTTGTCGTTCGCGAGTGCGAGAAACATGCGGGTCAGCGCACCGCGTACGTCGAGGTGAGGCAGCGCGTTGCGTACCTCGTCATGCTGGACGATCAGCGGGAAACCCTTGTCTGTGCTGCTCATTGGCCTGCTCTCCAGATGGCTGCCGGCTTGCGGCGGTAGGGCAATTCTAAAGTCAAAAAGTCCAGACTGGACTTTTATTTTGAAAATTTCTTGCAATTTCGAGTGTCCAGAATAGACTGTGTGTCCAGAGCGAGTGTGAGGACAGGCTGGTCGGCGCCTCATGCCTTACCTCGAGTTTGCGCGGGTGCGTCACCGTCCGCGCCCTACGTTAGCGATCGATCCCCAACCACCCAGGGAACCACCATGCCTCTGAAGCTTCCACTCTCACTTGTCGTCGCGGCCGCGTTGATGGGCTCAGCCAGCATCGTCAACGCCGAAACGCAAAGCACGTTGCGCTTCGGCATCGAGGCGGCCTATCCGCCGTTCGAAAGCAAATCGCCCAGCGGGCAATTGCAGGGCTTCGACGTCGACGTTGGCAATGCTGTCTGCGCGAAGATGGCGGTGAAATGCGAGTGGGTGGAGAATTCGTTCGACGGATTGATTCCCGCGTTGCAGGCGCGCAAGTTCGATGTGATCAATTCCGCCATGAACATCACCGAAAAGCGCAAACAGTCCATCACTTTCACGCCGGCCATCTACGTCGTGCCGATCGTGATGGTGGTGAAGCGCGGTTCGCCGTTGCTGCCGGACGTGAAGAGCTTGCAAGGCAAGCGTGTCGGCGTGCTGCAGGGCTCGTCGCAGGAGGATTTCCTGAAGCAGCACTGGGCGCCGGCCGGCGTGTCGATCGTCTCGTATCAGGATCAGGACCAGGTCTACACCGACCTCGTTGCCGGCCGCCTCGACGCCGCTGTGCAGGAAGCGCAGACCGCCGAGGACGGCTTCCTGAACAAGCCCGCGGGACATGACTACACGATCGTCGGCAACCCGCTCTCGGACCCGGCCACGCTGGGTGAGGGTACGGGCTTTGGCTTGCGCAAGGGCGACAAGGCGCTGGCCGGCAAGGTCAACGCGGCGCTGGAAGCGCTGAAGAAAGACGGCACGCTCAGCAGCCTGTCGCAGAAGTATTTCAAGCGCGACATCATCGCGAAGTAAGGTGTGGCCGACCCGGTGCGGGCAGCGTCGCACCGGGCGTTCAGAATGGATAGCGGGTTAGCCGGAAGCGGGAACGCGTCGTTGCATGCACACTCGCGTTTCCCGAGATGGAAATGAGAGCGAATGTATGGATTTCGATGTGATCGTGTTGGGTGCAGGCATTGTCGGCGTGTCGGCTGCGGTGCATCTGCAGGACCGTGGGCGCCGCGTGGCGCTCGTCGACCGCCGTGGTCCGGGCGAGGAGACGAGCTTCGGCAATGCCGGCCTGATCGAGAGTTCCTCGGTGGTCCCGTATGCCTTTCCGCGCGATCCCGGCACGCTGCTGCGCTATCTGCGCAATCAATCGACGGACCTCTACTGGGACTACAAGGCGCTGCCGTCCTTCGCGACGTGGCTCGCGCGCTTCTGGTGGGCGTCGTCGCCGAGGCGGCTCGAGGCCGCTGCCCGCGACATGCTTCCGTTGATCCGGCAAAGCGTCGCCGAACACGATGCACTGATCGGGCGCGCACGCGTGGGCGATCTCGTGCACGGCGGCGGCTGGATCGAGGCATTTCGCACACCAGATGAATTTGCACGGCAAGCGGCGGCGGCGGAAATCACGGCGCGTACCCATGGACTGCGTGTGGCGCCGCTCGACGCCGCCGCGCTGCAGAGGCGGGAACGCGGAATCGGGCCGGGTTTCTGCGGCGCGTTGCATTGGCAGGATCCGAAGAGCGTCGCGAATCCGAGCGGCTTGACCAAGGGCTATGCGCGACTCTTCGAGGAGGGGGGCGGCGTGTTTCTGTCTGGCGAAGCAACCACGCTGCGCCAGCAAGCGGATGCATGGACCGTGCAGACCTCGCAAGGCAGCATTAGCGCCAGGGAGGTCGTCGTCGCACTCGGCCCGTGGTCCGACAAGATTTTTGCGCCGCTCGGCTACCGCATACCGCTACGGGCGAAGCGCGGCTATCACATGCACTACGAGGCCACGAAGGCCATGCTCTCGGTGCCGCTCGTCGACACCGAGCTGGGTTACGTGGTCGCGCCCATGCAAGGGCGCTTGCGCTTGACGACAGGGGTAGAGATCGCGCGACGCGAAGCGCCGCCGACGGGGATTCAACTGGAGCGGGCCGAAAGCATTGCCCGCCCGGTCTTCGCTTTGGGCCGCCGCCTGGACGACGCGCCCTGGCTGGGTCTGCGTCCGTGCACGCCCGATATGCGGCCGGTCATTGGCGAGGCGCCTCGTCATCGCGGACTCTGGTTCTTGTTCGGGCACAACCATCACGGGCTGACGCTTGGCCCCGTGACAGGCCGGTTGCTGGCGGAAATGATGACGGGCGCAAAACCTTGCGCCGATCCCCATCCGTTTCGTCCCGAGCGATTCCTGTAGACGAATCCGCCTGTTAATTGCTCAGTCATTTCTCAGTCGAAAAGGCGCTCAAAACCCAGGGTAACTACTAACAAAAAATGTCCGCCAGCGGCCGGTTTAACAAAGTTAGAATGATTCATCTAATGCTGCATCGCGGAATCATTTGCTCTGCGGTTGAGCCATTGCGCGGCAGCGGATGAGGCTGTTCCCGGCTTGTGTGCCGGCACGTTTTTAGTATCCCGTCTTGAGCAATTCGTATGTTTAATGAAGGAGTGCAGAGTGTATTTTTCAACGCCAGAGCAATTCATCTCGACCCAAAGTGCCAATGTTTCCGCCGCGTATTCGTTGGCGCAGCAAACATTCCAGTATTTTGAAGAGCTGGCCAAGTTGAACCTGCAGGCAGTTAAAACCACGCTCGCGGAAAGCGAACAGGTCTGGCAGACGGCGTTCTCGGGTAAGACGCCGGTCGAGTTGTTCGTTCTTCAAGCCAACTCCGCGCAACCCATCGCCGAGAAAATGCTGTCGTACAACAATCACGTTCTCGACATTGCCAAGAATGCTCAAGCCGAATTTCTGAAAATCGTCGAAGACCGGTTGGAGCAATCCAACGCCCGCGTGCAGACGGTGGTCGACGAGATCGCCCGGAATGCGCCGGCAGGTTCAGAGGTCGCCGTCGCGGCGTTCAGGGCGGCCATGGCCAACGCCGGCACGGCTTATGACGCGATGCGCAAAGCGACCGCGCAAGCCATTGCCATGGCACAGGCAGTTCAGCCGGCGGCGTCCGTATCGGCTCGGGCCAAGTCGAGCTAAGGTCAAAGCAGATCGGGTGACAGGACTCGCGCAGCCCGGCTAAACGCGTCAGGGCTGTTCTTTCGCTTTCCTGCCAACAGGACGGATCAGCCGTTTCGGAAACGGCATGGGTATCGCTTTGCCCGCCAACTCTTTAACAAGGCGATCCGAAGGCGTTTAAAAGTTATCCGGGAATGTCATGGGAACTTATGCCTCTTATAAGACCGATTTGTTGCACATTGAAACGATCGTGACGACACTCGAGCGCCTCACCTCAAAAGGCGATTCGATGGCGTGTACATCGCTTGTGAACGAACCGTGTTATTGGCGTCGGCGTATCGAGACGATACTGAGCCACCGCGAGCTATCCAAAGGGGATCGGGAGCACGCCGACATTCTGCTGAAGCGGTTGAGTAAATTATTCAAGATGCCTTAACAAGGGGGAGCGGGACGCGCCTGATGACGCGTCCCGCGCTCTGCCGTCCGAAAGCCGTGCACCGAACAATGATGCAGCCTTTCGCGGTGCTGCGATGTGTTATTCGAGTGCCGCAGCCGGACCGAAGAACTCATAGTGGCTTTGCGACTCCGGCACGCCGATGGCCTTGAGGTGCTTCTTGACGGACTTCATGAACGCAATAGGCCCGAGAAAATACACGTCTACGTCACGGTTCTTCGGCAGCCATTCATTCAGGTGCGTTTCGTCGAGGTAACCAATGCCGTGCGCGTTGGCATCTTCCGCGCGGCGCTGCTCGTAGCAATAGAAACGCTGCAATTGCGGGTGGCGCGCCGCCAGTTTGTCGATCGCGTCGCGGAACGCGTGCACGCCGCCATGGCGCGCCGCGTGAATGAAGTGCACGGGGCGGGCGGTCACCAGCGCGGCTTGCAGCATTGCCAGCGTGGGGGTGATGCCTACGCCGCCGCTAATCAGCACCAGCGGTTTGTCGCTGTCCTGGAGCTTGAAGTCGCCGGCCGGCGCGTAGAGCTCAACCGTGTCGTTTTCGTTCACGTGGGTGTGCAGATGGTTCGACACCTTCCCATTCGGTTCGCGTTTTACGCTGATACGGTATTCGCGGCCGTTCGACATGGCCGAGAGTGAATAGTTACGGCGCACTTCTTCGCCATCAATGTGCAACCGCACGCCGATATATTGTCCCGGATGGAACGCGAGCAACTCGCCGTTATCGTCGGGACGCAAGTAGAACGACGTGATCTCGTCGCTTTCGCGCTCTTTGCGGGCAACCCGGAAGAGGCGCGCGCCGCGCCATCCGCCCGGCGCCGCTTCGCGTTCCGCGTAGATTTTTTCTTCAAGCCCGATCAACAGGTCGGCAAGCTGCTGATAGGCGGCGGCCCACGCTTCGATCACCGCGTCCGTGGCGATCTCGGCGCCGAGCACTTCGCGGATCGATCTGAGCAGGCACTGTCCGACGATCGGATAATGCTCCGGCAGGATATTCAGTGCGACGTGCTTGTTG
Organism: Paraburkholderia sp.; assembly: GCA_036383775.1. GTDB lineage: Bacteria > Pseudomonadota > Gammaproteobacteria > Burkholderiales > Burkholderiaceae > Paraburkholderia. The sequence continues at coordinate 32,768 of DASVNP010000320.1, forward strand.
ATGATCTGTCCGACGAGTCCGCCGAGTTGTTCGAGCTGATCGATGTGGCGCGCGTACATCAGCACGCCGTTGGCCAGCGCGCGCTGCTGCGCGCCGCTTGCCTGATTGGCCTGGTTGAACATGGGCCGCACTTCAGGATGCTCGCTGATGAGCATGTTGTAGAAGTGCGTGGTCAGCGCTTCGCCCCCGCTTTCGAGAAGAGGAACGGTGGCTTTGACGATGGCGCGATGTTCGGCGGAAAGCATGATGTAGTCCTGGTGATGAGTGGATAGGCAGTCGGCCTTCGACTGATGCGGGTTTTCTATCCATGTTTCGTGCCAGGTATAAAATTGTTTTAAATCAACGATCTTATTTTATAAATGGTCAATTCGACCCTGGTCAATAAGACTCACGATGGAGTCAATCTGACTGCAGACGCTCTGCTTGATGCTCTGACGCCGCTGATTCTCGATCTCTCGCGTGAACTCTCCGACAGCGAGCGTTATCGCCGCCTGCTCAGCAGCCTGCGCACGCTCTTTCCCGGCGACGCGGCCGCCTTGCTGCGTCTGGAGGGCGATACGCTGGTGCCGCTGGCGATCGACGGTTTGAGCAGCGACACGCTGGGGCGGCGCTTTCGCGTCGGCGAGCATCCGCGTTTCGAGCAACTCCTGTCGCGGCCGGAACCGACGCGCTTTGCGGCCGACTCCGATTTGCCCGACCCGTACGACGGTCTCGTTCAAGGTGTCGCCGGACATCTCGAAGTTCACGATTGCATCGGCTGTCCGCTCTATGTGCGCGGGCGGCCTTGGGGCCTGCTCACGCTCGACGCCCTGGACCCGGCGCGCTTCGACAGCATCGACATGGCGTCGCTGCGGGCGTTTCTCGGCCTCGCCGCGGCCACCGTGAGCGTAGTGGAGCGGATCGATACGCTCGCCCGCAGCGGCGAGGAAGAACGGCGCCGCGCCGAAGCCTACCGGCAGGCGAGCAGCCAGAGCCGGCGCGAGATGATCGGCAGCAGCGACGCGCACTCGCATCTGATCAAGGAAATCGAGGTCGTCGCCGGCAGCGACCTGACGGTGCTGATCACGGGCGAGACCGGCGTCGGCAAGGAACTCGTGGCGAATGCGATCCATGCCTTGTCAGCGCGGGCGAGCAAGCCGCTGGTCAGTCTGAACTGTGCCGCATTGCCGGATACGCTCGTCGAAAGTGAACTGTTCGGACATGTGCGCGGCGCATTCTCCGGCGCGTCCTCGGATCGGCGCGGCAAATTCGAACTGGCCGACGGCGGCACGATTTTTCTCGATGAGGTCGGCGAATTGCCGTTGCTCGTGCAAGCCAAGCTCCTGCGGGTGCTGCAGAACGGCCAGCTGCAGCGAATCGGCTCGGACCAGGAGCATAAGGTCGACGTGCGGCTTATCGCGGCAACGAATCGCGACCTGGCGGAAGAGGTGCGCGCCGGTCGGTTTCGCGCGGACTTCTATCACCGGCTCAGCGTCTATCCGCTGCGCGTGCCGCCGTTGCGCGAGCGGGGCCGCGACGTGCTGCTGCTGGCGGGTTTTTTCCTGGAGGAGAACCGCTCGCGGCTCGGCCTGCTGAGTCTGCGCCTGGCCGCCGATGCGCAAGCCATGCTGCTGCGTTATCCGTGGCCGGGCAATGTGCGCGAACTGGAGCATCTGATCGGGCGTAGCGCATTGAAGGCGCTGGCCGCCAATCGCGAGCGCCGTCGCATTCTGACTTTGACCGCGGCCGATTTCGCTTTGTCAGAAGCGCCGGTTGACGAGCAACGTGAAGCGTCCGCCGAAATGGTGGTGACCGAAGGGAAGGATTTTCGCAGCGCGGTGACGGAGTTCGAGAGGACGACCGTCCGCGATACACTCGCGCGCCACGATCAGAACTGGGCGGCGGCTGCGCGCGAACTTGGACTGGATCGCGCGAATCTGAACCGGCTGGCCAAACGGCTCGGCCTCAAATGACGGGCGACACCGGTGACACCGGCGGCGATCTCATGCCGCCGGACACGCGTCGCCTCGCTGCCGTTATTCCGCGATCGAAAAGCGCGCCGGGCGTGGTTGCCGTTGTTGCGGCGGCGTTGTCGGCCGCTCCACGCGCGGGCTGGCGCCGCGAATGAACAGAATGGCGCAAATGGCCACCATGGCCCAGATGCTGAGAACTACCGTCAGAGCGGACATGTCGGTTTACAGAAAGTAAGACTGCGATAAAGACTGCCTAGCCTGCAAGCCGGTCAATGTACCGTATGCGGGTCGCTGTCGTCGAACAAAAGCTCATCGATCAGGCGCGTGGACAGGGCCAGTTGCTGGGCGAGCGACATGCGCGCGGCCTCCATGCCCGCCGCGTCGCCGCGTGCCGCGGCTTCGTACGTCTGTGTCGCGAGGCACAACACGTTTTGCGAAGCGAGGTGCAAGCCGCGCATCGTGCCGTCGTCGGCACCCGGCATTGGGTTGCGCCATTCGGACGCCGCTGCGCCCGTCAGACCGGATTCGAATTCGTCATCGTGATTGTGGCGGGAAGACATCGCAGGCTCCTTGCGCGAGTGGCACGAACTCAGTGTGCGCCGGCAAGGCGAGTTTCAAATCGCCGAAAAGAGGCTTGTTTTTTAGTCAATCCGGGGTACGGAAAAGATGGCGTATTCCGCTGAAGAATAGGCTGGGCGGGGCTGCTCAAGTCACATGGCGGCCGACGACGGGCGAGGCGCGCGCCACACGCGCCACGTCGCGCATTATCCGGGGTCTTGATGCAGAAATTTATGGGCAAACGCGATCGCCATGCTGCCCTCGCCGACTGCGGCGGCAACACGCTTCACCGGACTCAGCCGCACGTCGCCGCAGGCGAACACGCCCGGCACACTCGATTCGAGAAGGTAGGGATCGCGGCTGTGGGACCAGCGTCCCGCCTTGACGACGTCGTCGCCGGTGAGCACGTAGCCGCGCGCGTCGCGGGCGATTTCGGCGGGCAGCCAGCCGGTCTGCGCATCCGCGCCAATGAACACGAACAATCCCCCGCAATCGTGACGGCGCACTTCGCCGCTCTGCGCGTTGCGCACGTCGATGGCCGTCAGATGCGTGTCGCCGTACGCACCGACCACTTCCGAGTGCAGTTGCACCGCGACGTTCGGCTTGCCGTGCAACTGCTCCACGAGATAGCGCGACATGCTCTTATCGAGCGAATCGCCGCGCAGCAGCAGCGTGACCATGCGCGCATGATTGGCGAAGTACAGCGCGGCCTGGCCAGCCGAGTTGCCACCGCCGATCAGGTAGACGTCGAGTCCGTGAGTCGCGTTCGCTTCGCTGCGTGACGCGCCGTAGTAAATGCCCTTGCCGATTAACCGGTCGAAGCCGTCGATCGACAGACGCCGCCACGTAACACCGGTGGCGAGAATGAGCGTTCGCGCGCGGATGACGTCACCGCCGTCGAGGTGAACGTTGCGCGCTTCCACATCGATCCGCTCGACTGTGCGTGTCACCAGGATCTCCGCGCCGAGTCGCCTCGCCTGCTGCAGCGCACGGCTGGCGAGTTCGTCGCCGGACACGCCGTTGGGAAAGCCGAGATAGTTCTCGATGCGCGACGAGGTTCCGGCTTGTCCGCCCGGCGCTTCACGCTCCAGCACAATCGTGCGCAATCCCTCCGACGCGCCGTACACCGCCGCGGCCAGACCGGCCGGCCCGCCGCCGATAATCATCGTGTCGTATTCAGTGAGGCGCGCCTGTGTCTGCAGACCCAGCAAGCCGGCGAGTTCGCGTGTCTCGGGCCGGTGGAGCACCGTGCCGTCGACGAGGCGCAGCGCCGGGCATTGCTCCTCCGACGGACAGGTGCCGGACCAGCGTGCCGGCAGTTCGGGCGCGTCCGGCGTCATCCAGTCGTAGCTGATCTGGTTGCGGGCGAGGAAGTGGCGCAGCGCGGTGCAGGCGTTGTCCCAGCGGCTGCCGATCATCGTTACTCGGGCTTTGGGCGGCTCGGCGGAGAGGCCCTGCAGGCCGCCGATGCGCTCGCGCGCAAGCGCGCCCATCTTGAGCGCGACGTCCGGCGAGGCGGCTGCCAGCACGTAGTAACGCTGGGCATCCACCCGCATGACGCGCGACGGCTCAGCGGCCCGATAAGCGCCTGGAAACGGCGAACTCAACGCGAGCGGCACTTCGCCGAAGATCGTGCCGGGCAGACGCCAGCCCAGCGTGCGCTCGACTCCGTCGAACGTCTTGATGACTTCCATCTTGCCGGTTAGAACCACATACAGCGCGCGTTCTCCGCCTTCGTGGACCGCGAACTCGCCGGGGCATAGACGAATGTCCGCGGACGTGTGTGCGAGATGGTCCAGTTCGTCGTCAGCGAGTGTGGCAAACAGGGGTACCGCGCGGATGTCGTCGATTGTCAGCATGGCAGCGTCCAGACAGGCAAAGGAGATAAAGCTCGGTCCAGTTGGGAGCGTGACGTGAACGGATGCCGCCATTGCTCGGATGATCGCATGCAGTCCGAATCAGTATAGAGCTTCCGGGTCGCGACTTCACAGCGAAAGAGTGGCGCCGGGTTCGCTTGGCCGCACAGGTTGTTCGCGCGAGCGATCCGATCCCGTTAGATGGTTCGCAATACGAATTGAATGGAAATGCGGCGAAGTTCAGCCGCATGGTGCAGGGTGACGGATTTCCCAGGCCAGTGGGGGCCGGCAGCGCGCGAATGTGCGCGACGGGCCTACTGCGTGCCGCTATGTGGCACCGGCTGAGAGGTTGGATTGACGCCGGCGGATTTTCTCACCAGTTCCTGCGTCATCGCGGCGGCGACGGAGTTCGAGCCGTGGCTGTCCTGATAGATGGGCGGGCTCTGGACCGCCGGCGGCATCGGCAGTGACGGATCGGGCTTGGCGGACTCCCTGACCAGTTGTTGCGTCATCGCGGCGGCAGTGGGGTTCGCGCCGTGGCGGTCCTGATAGTCGGGCGCGGTCCGAACCGGCGGCGTGAGCGGCATGGTCGGCATCGGCAGTGACGGATCGGGTTTGGCGGATTCGCTCACCAGTTGTTGCGTCAGCGCTGCGGCGACGGGGTTCGAACCGTGCCGGTTCAGATCGTCGCGGGCACGCGCGTATTGCTGCGCCGGAACTGGCTTCGCAGCGAAGGACGCGCGCGCTTGCGCCGGTGCTGTTGCAGGAGCGGATTGCGGCCGCTGCTGCGGTGGCGGCATTTGCGGTTGCGGTGCCTGAATTGGATTCGCAGCGAACGCCTCGCGCACTTGAGCCGGTGCGGTTGCAACTGCGGCTTGCTGCTGCGGCGCCGGAACTGGCTTCGCAGCGAAAGTCTCGCGCACTTCAGGCGCTGCGGTTGCAGGCGCCTGTTGCACCACCTGTGGCTGCTTGGGTGGCTGCGATGCTTGCGCTGTTTTGCCGGCGCTTGCAATCTTGCCCGCGGCGGTGGTGGACTGCGGCGTGCGAATCACGCTGCCTTCGGTGACATGCGTGTCGTCGAAACGGGTATCGACCCCCGCCTTCACGGCGGATTGGGTCAGCTCCGCTTCCGGTGCTTTCTTGGACTGCTCATCGTCTTTGGGAATCATCAGGTAAGAAACGAAGCCCAAATCGAGCAGAACCAGCCCAACGATCAATGCCTTGCCTGTATTCGTCATATCCAATATCAAGTCGTTCAGGTGATGCGAACGACCCATGATAATCGACCGCGCAGAAATAGTTGGGCAACGCATCGGGACATGAGTTCCCGTTGCGTGCGCCACGCCTTTCCATACTCACGCACTTGTCGTGCCCGTTCGACGCCGCGAAGCCCGTCACGCGGTGTGCCTCGCCGATACGGCGTGTGGTGCGCAGAATGAGCAAAGCGGATATCGGGTGGTCCGACCCTCCGCCTCGAAGAGCATTTTTTACCAAGACGGCCCCCTAAAGGAGTGAGTATGCTGGGCGTACTCAGTCAATTCATCCGAGGACATCAAGGTGCCGCACTATCTTTGCCATGAGCAGCCGGACTTACTGGACTTCGAAACGACCGTCATTGCTTCGCGGCCCGGCGCGGTCGTGCTGGCCCGCTCCGCTTTGCATCCGGGCGGTGGAGGCCAGGTGTCGGACGCGGCCACGCTGACGCACGCGCATGGTGCGGCGCGCATCACGGGCATCGCTGCGGAAGGCGATGTGCTGTGGCATCTGCTCGATGAACCGCTCGAGCTGAGCGGCGACGTGCACGTGGCCATCGACGCGGTGCGCCGCTCGACGGTGGCCCAGCTGCACACCGGTACGCATATTCTCAACGCGCTGGTGTATCAGCGCTTCGCCGGCGCGCTCGTGACCGGCGCGCAGATCAACGCCGATGGCACCGCGCGCATGGACTTCGATCTGCCAGACGCGGATAACGACGCACTGCGCTTGCTGGAGGAGCCCGTCAACGAGGTGATCCGCAATGCGATGGACGTGCGCGTCTACTATGTCAGTGCCATGGAAGCAAAATCAACAGAGGGCCTGATTCGCAGCCTCTCGGTGGCGCCGCCGCCGACGCCGGATGGCACGGTGCGCATCGTCGAGATCGGCGATCTGGACCGGCAGGCGTGTGGCGGCACGCATCTCACCAATACCGCGCAGTCGCGGCCGATTCGCATCGCGAAGATCGAAAACAAGGGCCGCCGCAATCGCCGTGTCAGAATCGAGCTGGTTTAACGGGGCAGGTGGGAATACGGATCATGGAGATATCGGAACACTGCGCGGAACACTGCGGACCCGAAGTGGTCTGCTGGCGCGACGGCGCACTCGACGGTGCGTGCCTCGCCACGGCCCGTTACGGCAACCACAAGTTCGACCGGCATTTGCACGACGAACTCGTGATTGTCATGACCGAGGCCGGCGCGGGCCAATGCCATACGCGCGCGGGCAGTGACATCGCGGGACCTGGCAGCGTGCTGGTGTTCGGGCCGGGCGAATATCACAGCGGCGAGGTGTGGGAAGGCCGCGAATGGATCTATCGCGCGATCTATCTCGACATGGAAGGGCTCGGTGCGCTGGGCGCAGTGTTCTCGCCCGACTCGCGCACCGACAAGCCTCTGCTGATTCCGCCAGGGCTCTATCAGGATGCGCACCTCGCGGGCCTGCTGGTGAAGGCGCATGCGAGCCTGGACGAGCAGGGCGGCGCTTCGCTGATGGAGCGTCAGGCGAACTGGTGGGCCGCGATGGGGATGCTGGTCGGGCGGTACGGGCAATCAGTCCATGAAACGGGCGAGCCGCGCCGCGAAGCGCGCAAGATGGAGCAGGTGCGCGAGTACGTCGCCGCCAACTATGAGCGCGATATTCCGGTCGACGAACTGGCGGAACTGGTGGGGCTGAGCCGCTACTACCTCACGCGCGCGTTCAGCAAGGCGTTCGGCTTGCCGCCGCATGCGTACGCGACCCAGGTGAGGCTGCTGGCGGCCAAACGCATGCTGGCATCTGGGCACACCGCGGCGACCGCCGCGGCGGCGGTGGGCTTTTACGATCAGAGCCATCTCAACCGGCTGTTCAAGCGCGCTTATGGGATCACGCCGGGGGCGTATGCGGCTTTGAAGCCGGGGCATTAGCGCGCTCGGTTGCTCACTCAGTTGTTCATCATCCGTTCCCGGTGCGGAACGACCCACGAACGGTCGAACCTGCCGTCGGCAATCGACTGCAACGCCGCGGTTTCTTTGGCGTGTTGCCGCCGCGCGCCCTGGATCACCGCTTCCACATCGGCCGGCGCGATCGCGAGCAGGCCATCTTCATCGCCGACGATGATATCGCCGGGATGCACCACCGTGCCTCCAACCGTAACCGGCACGTTGATTTCGCCCGGCCCGTTCTTGTAGGGGCCGCGATGCGTGACGCCGCGCGCGTACACCGGGAAATCTTGCTGACGCAATGCCCCGACGTCGCGAATCGCGCCGTCGATCACAAGACCCTGCACGCCGAGACTGCGCGCGAAGCTGGCCATGATCTCGCCCATCAGCGCCTGGGTGAGTTCGCCTGCGCCGTCGATCACCAGCACGTCGCCGGGGCGGCAAAAGTCGAACGCGCGATGAATCGCGAGGTTGTCGCCCGGGCGCGTGTGCACGGTGACCGCGGTGCCCGCCATGGGCCGCGGCTGATGATAGGGGCGCAAGCCGACCATGCCGCTCGCGCGCGCCATGTTGTCGCTGAGGAGCGACACGGCCAGTTCACGCAACGCGTCGAGTGTGGCCGGGTTGGCCTGCGGCGCGGACTCGTACTCGCGCCATCCGATTGGATTCATACCGTTGCCCCTTGTGCGGCGAATTGTTGATCGAGTTGACGCGACAGGCGCGCATACACGGCACGCGCGTTGTCTTCGTAGATGCGTTGGCGGTCCGCGTCGCTGAGCCAGTCGATGGCATCGATATAGCGGCGGGTGTCGTCGTAGTGGTGGCCGGTTTCCGGATCGATGCCTTGCACCGCGCCGATGGTCTCCGACGCGAACAGGATGTTCTCGACCGGTATGACTTTGGCTAGCAGTTCGGCGCCGGGCTGATGGTAGACGCAGGTGTCGAAGAACACGTTGTTCAGCAGATACTCGCTCAGCAGCGGCCGCTTCATGTCTTGTGCGAGCCCGCGATAACGTCCCCAGTGGTACGGCACCGCGCCGCCGCCGTGCGGAATGATGAAGCGCAGCGTGGGGAAATCGGCGAACAGATCGCCTTGCAGCAGCTGCATGAAGACCGACGTGTCGCCGTTGATGTAATGCGCGCCGGTCGCATGAAAGTTCGCATTGCATGACGACGAGACGTGAATCATGGCGGGCACGTCGAGTTCGACCATTGCCTCGTAGAGCGGATACCACGAGCGGTCCGTGAGCGGCAAGCCGGACCAGTGGCCGCCGGACGGATCGGGGTTCAGATTGCAGCCGATAAAGCCGAGCTCTTCGACACAGCGCCGCAATTCAGCAATGCAATTCGCGGGCGGCACGCCTGGCGCCTGCGGCAACTGGCATACGCCGACGAAGTTGCGCGGAAAGAGTTCGCACACGCGATGCACGAGGTCGTTGCATTCGCTCGACCACACTGCGTTGGCTTCCGCTCCCGCGAGGTGGTGCCCCATGCCGGCGGCGCGCGGCGAAAAAATCGTCAGGTCGGTGCCGCGTTCGCGTTGAATTCTCAGCTGACCGGATTCGATGCTCTCGCGAATCTCGTCGTCGCTGATAAGCGGGCGTGGTGGCGGCGTGCCGCCGTCCTTGAGCGAAGCGACCTGCTGCGCGCGCCAGGCCTCGTGCTGGCGTGGCGAGGTAGTGTAGTGACCGTGGCAATCGATGATCATGTGTGAAAATCCAATTTGTGATTCTAAATAGTTCGCGTGGTGCGGCAGCGAATTCGGTGCTTGCTTCAGGCGCGTGGCGCAGGGTCGCCGGCGGCGAGCGAGGGGGCGTCGTCCTCGGCCGGCGTGACGCGCATCACAAGGGCGATGAGCGTCGCGACCACGAGAAATGCCGCGATTGTCAGCAATGCCAGTTTGAAGTTGCCGGTCGCATTGCGCACGAGGCCGATGCTCCACGGCCCGACCAGGCCGCCGAACTGCGCGATGGTGTTGATCAGCGCAATCGTCGCGGCGCCCGCCGCCCCGGTTCTGAACGACGACGCGAGGCTCCAGAACAGCGGGTTGCCCGCATAAATGAAGAGGCCGGTCACGCACAGCAGGCCATAGGCGATCACGGGGCTGGGCGCGTACGCGCTGCCTGCAATCGCCAGCGCGCTCATGCCGTACACGAAGGCGAGGTGCTTCTTGCGGTCGCCCGTGCGATCGGAACTGCGGCTGATCAGGAAGGTACCCAGCACGCCGAGCAGCGGCGGCGCGGCGGACAGAAAGCCGACTTCGAGATTGGTCAGATGACCGAGGCTCTTGACGATCTGAGGCAGCCACAGAAACAGGCCATAAATGCCGACCAGCGCGCAGCCGAACAGGCCAGCAAGGCTCCAGACACGGATATCGCCCGCCACGCGCAGCAGCGGAACATGCGTGTTACCGCCCACTTGCTCGCGTTCCGCTGCGAGGGTCGACTCGAGCCAGCGCTTTTCGTCGGCGGACAGCCAGTCGGCGTCGGCCGGGCGCTCGGTCATGATGCGCAGCGTCAGCAGGCCGAGCAGCATGGCGGGCACGCCTTCGAGAATGAACATCCATTGCCACCCCTGCAAGCCGAGCACACCGTTCGCATAGGTCATCAACGCGGTAGAGATCGGCCCGCCCAGCACGGCCGAGAACGAGCCGGCGATGATGTAGCCGCCCACCGCGCGCGCCCGGTAGCGCACGGGAAACCATTTCGTCAGATAGACCGCGACGCCGGGCAGAAAACCTGCTTCCATCACGCCGAGCAGAAAGCGCAGCACGTAGAAGCTCGAATCGTTGAATACGAACGCCGTGGCCGCCGCGACCGCGCCCCACGTCAGAAGAATGCGCGCAATCCAGCGGCGCGCGCCGACGCGATGCAACAGTAGATTGCTTGGTACTTCCAGCAGCATGTAGCCGAAGAAGAAAATGCTGCCCGCAAAGCCGAATACAGCCGGGCTGAAACCCAGTTGCCGGTTCATATCCAGCGCGGCAAAACCGATGTTGATCCGGTCGAGGTAGTTGAAGAACATCATCGCGAAGAGCAAGGGCATCAGGCGCCCATATACTTTTCGCATGGTTACTGCTTCGTCGATCGAGGTCATCCTGTCTCCTGCCTGATGGCGACGGCCGTAGCCGTGGCGGCGTTCTAGTCATGTGTAGGTCCATGATAAGAACGCACGGAGGCGGAGTCCAAGACCGCTTGCTTATGCTTCTATAATTTTTTTCTTATAGTGTGGCGTCCGCCAGCGGCGCGGGAAGGCAGCCTAGAAAGGCGCGCAGGTGGGGGGAGATGTCGTCGGTGCGGAACGTGGCCGCGAGCGTCGAGCGGTACGAGGAGCCTGGGCCCTCCAGATGACGGAAGGCGACGTCGGTGCGCCCGTGCCGTGCCACCGATTCGCCGATGAACGTCACGCCCAGCCCCGCGGCAACCAGCGCGATCGCGGTCTGGATTTCATAGGCCTCATGCGCGACGAGCGGGGTCACGCCCGCATCGCGGTAAAGCGACTGCACGGAGCGTTTGAACTGTGCGTTCTGATGCTTCGGATACAGAATCAATGGCGTGTCGGCGAGATCCGCGATGCGCACGGTCTTGTGTGCCGCAAGCGGATGGTTGGGATCGAGCGCGGCCATGACCCGTTCGCGCAACAGCGTGTGCGACGTGCAACCGTCCACCGCCTGCGGTTGCCGGCCAATGCCGATGTGAATGCGCATGTCGCGCAGTGCATCGGTCTGTTCCTCGGTGAGCATTTCGAAGAGTTTGAGTTCGACCTGCGGAAACGCCGTGTGGAATGCCTTGAGCGCGGGCGGCAGGATGCTGTACATCGACGAACGCGTGAAGCCGATGCTAAGCCAGCCGCGCCGGCCGACGCCGATCTCCTGCGCGACGAGCGTCACCTGTTCCAGCGAGCCGAGAATTTGCCGCGCCTCGCTGCACAGATAGTGGCCGGCTTCCGTCAGGCTCAACGGGCGCCGTGCGCGATCGACCAGTTGCGTGCCGAGGCGTTCTTCGAGTGAGCGGATCTGCTGGCTCAGCGCGGGCTGTGCGATATGCAGGCGCTCCGCGGCGCGGCTGAAATTGAGTTCCTCCGCAAGAATCACGAAGCACTGTAGGGCTCTAAGGTTCATATCGGTGTTCCTGGTCTCCGGTGTGCAGAGGATAACCGCTTGCTGACGCCGACGGATTTGCCACAGCGCAAGGCGCCTCGCTTGGCCAGCCTGGTGCGTTGGCGGCCGGTTCGGCATCAGTTGCATGCAGGCGGCGTAGGCCGCGTCGATCGAGTCGGGTGGGCCGGTCACATGCGCGCTCACCATTGCTTGGTTTCCTGACGCACGCCGCTTCAGTTCATATTGCCGCCGTGCAGCGGCCACGGAACATCGCAGCGGTCTGGACCACCGGGACGTGAAGTTGTATGGTTTGAAGAGGGGGCAGAAACGTCTGTTGAAATTTCGCGCTGGAACAGCACGAGCGCTTTTTATCATATTGCGACGCCAGGGGGAGTCGATGGCACGCACACTGACGGTCGAACGGCGGATGCTTTGGGCGCTCGTGCTCTGCAGTGCCGCGACGTGTCTGGCAACGGGCGCAGCGCTGCTGCTCGAGTTGTCGATTGTCAGCCGCGCAGTGAGCGATTTCAGGCAGGACGAGACGCTGGAACGGGCGCGCATCGCCCGCGGTGGGAAGGTTCCGCTCGATGAGCGCCTGAGGCCGGCCTACCTGAAACGCTACGATCTGGACCCGGGCCAATACGCCGGCAGTCCGGGCCATATTTCACCAACGGGCGCCGACTGGCAGCGATGGGGGCTTCGAACCAAAGCGGCCGCGACGGTGATGTGGCTCGGCCACGATCCGCCAGGTGTATGGTGGACGCTACGGCAGATCAAATGTGTCGATCGCTTTCCCGAAGCTCACGCCGATAGCGAGCCGATCGTCGACGTCGCCGATGCATGCCTCGGAAAGCCGCACTGAGTGGCGCAATGTTCGGCGGTTGCGCGCGGGGCGGCGTGCAGGTCGGGCGATGATGCCGGCCGGCACCGTGGCGAGCGGCGAAAGGAGCGCAGCGAACATGAGCATCATGCTGAATCACACTATCGTGTACGCGCGGAACAGGGATGCATCGGCGGCATTTCTCGCGGAAATTCTCGGACTGCCCGAGCCGAAGCCATTCGGGCCGTTCCTTGCCGTTCAACTGGATAATGGCGTCACGCTGGACTTCTACAGCGATGATCAGCAAACGCGGCCGGACCACTATGCCTTTCTGGTGAGCGAGACCGAGTTCGATGGCATTCTTTTGCGAATCCAGAGCCGCGGATTGCTCTACTGGGCGGATCCCTTCCACCGTAGGCAGGGCGAGATAAATACGAACGATGGCGGCCGAGGCACGTATTTCGAAGATCCGAGCGGCCACAATCTCGAGATCATCACGCGGCCATACGGCAGCGGCGCATAAGGAATCCGGTCGGCTTCCGCGCTCCACCCGATTCAATGCGGTCTATCATGGTAGGAATAGCATTCATCAGCGCAGGAGCAAACCATGTCCTCCGATCCGTCCGCTGAGCCGAGTGACAAGCCTCTCGACCCCGCGCAGTCCCCATCCGGCACGACCCACAAGAACGGCTCACAGGGGTCGACAAAACCCGGGAAAGACAACCTTCCCGACGCCGAAGCGGCAGAGCCCGTACCTCATGAGCATCTTCCAAGCCGAAGCGACGACAACTGATCAATGGAAGCATGCGCGTTCAGCGCAGCGACGAAAAGGGCGCTCTTCTGGAGAGGGTCATGAAATTCGACTACAAGGAGTTTCACATCGACGCGTCGCCACTTGATGAAGGTGGTCGCTACTACGGTCGCGCAAAGATTTACCGGCGCTCCACCGCCGGTGGTGAAGTCGTCGAGGTGAAGTACTCGGGTGACCTCGGGGACTACCCCTCCGATGCTGACGCGTTCGAGGCGGCACAGCGCTGGGCGATCCAGTGGTGCGACCAGCACGGCGTTTAGGAAGCGAGCTACAACTTTCCGGGTCAACGTGACAACGCCGCAGGCACTATTGAGCAGGTGCCTGCGCCTTGCGTTGCTGTGCGCAGTCCGACGTGAACGCCATGCTGGCCTGATCCGGTGTCATGCGCGGCGCGTCCGGGTTGTAGATCTTTTCGATGATGGCCTTGACCGCTTTTTGATCAGCCGGATCCTTGTAATATTTGGCCGCCTGATCCAGCGCTTGCGCTTTGGTCTTTTTGTGCGAACGCCACGACGCGACCTGGCCGGCGATATCGCCGATCGCAAAACACTGATCGCTGACGGTTTGCGCAACGGCTTGAGCGGCCGGCTGCGCGAGGCATACCGCAAGCATCGTGGAGACAACTACGCGTTTCATTTCCAGAATCCTGACTTAAATAAGCGACGGTACGAAAGTGCAGGCTTGCGCCATCGCGACGACCCAACGGGTCAACAAGCGCGTAGTTTATCGGGAAGTGACACTCTCCGTTTTATACCTGCTGGAGAAGGGAAAGCCGCCTCCAAGAGTCGGCTTTGTTGTATTTGGCAATTGGAAACCAATCGGCATCTTGACCTTATTTTGCAAATTGGCTCGCGGATGCGGAGTACGCTGAAAACCCGAAAACAGGACGGGTAACTTATGAAGTGGAACACGCTCGACGTACCGCTTGAGACCGGATGGCAATGCACACTGTTCCCGGTAAAACAATACGACTCCATGATGCGAAGAGGGTACGACGAAATGTCGGCGCGCTGGCTTTACCCGAACGCTGGCCAAGACGATTGGCCTTCATGGAACATCGGATCATCCGATGAGCGGGAAAAGCGCCGCCGATGGAAAGATGACGTGTGCCAACAGCTTGCGGAAGACCAGCGTACCTTCACCGGATATTTCCGGCCGAATCTGGACCTACGCTCAATCACGGGCGAAAACGCGCTGCGCGCTATCCAGAACTACGTCCGCGACTTCCTGGACCTGGCGCACTGGGACCTCCCGACCGATAACGCAGGGGTGCGCATGCTGCTGTGCGATGCGGTCTCGTCCGGCCGACTCGTGCCAGTGGTGAACCGCGAATACAGCGGCCTGCCTCGAGTGGCACAGCCCGATCCCGCGCCGCAGCGCTGGCCTGCGACGCTCAATCCGTTACCCAATCTTGGCGCACCGGCCAAGGTCGATGACGATGACTTTGACCTGCTTGGCGTTGTGGAATCGGTGGCGGGTGCTTTGCTGGGCGGCGGTGACAATAATTCCGACAGCGGCGCATTCGAGGAGGACGCGTTCAGTAGCTATAGCGTCGAATCGACACCACTCAGCGATGCGCAGCCATTCGAATATAGCGAAGACATGCCGGAAGGCGGTTCATTCGACATTGCAAAAACCCCTAACGAAGGCGACCCAGGGACGTGGTACACCAACCCCGGAAGCGGTCAGATGCGCATGTACGGTGAGAATGGCCAACCGGTTGTTGACTTCGATTTTGACCACGACCATGGACAGGGTGTCCCGCATGCCCACAATTGGGACAATGGGGCACGCGGCCCCGGAGTTGCCTTCTCTCCGTTGTAGTCAGTCCTATTGGAGACCCTATGAATACAGCTACATACACTGACATTCGAAATATCGCGGAATTTCCGAGTTTTCACGATGCGGAGCTATACGGCATCGACCATGACATAGAGGGGCGTTCTCTTGAACTTCGCTTTCGCCGAGTGGGTGGTGAGCTTGAGGCGTTTAAATTTTCGGGCGTGATTGCGCAGCGCATGGTTGATTTCGCCGGGCAGAATGTAGCGTCAAGGCTTCTGATTTCGCATAGGTATACGTTTGCGCTGGTTGAGGTTCGCGGATGGATTCAGTGGATAAATAGTCGCGATGATTCGAAGGCGGCAATCATCAGCGAAGAGAAAGGCCAAGGGTACATGCGGGATTTCGCTGCTGGACGCCGGGTTTTATTTGTTCTTGAGCCGTCGTGCGGAGCCGAATTAGCGGTGCTGTGCGAGTCGGTGGCGCTCAGGCAGTGATCCGCCCTCAACAAGAATAAGCCGCCCCGAAAGGCGGCTTGAATGCCCGTTGCCGGGCGGCGCCGACATCGCGCCGGCTCCTCTCACGTACTCAATGCCCAAACGACTCCGCCTTCGAAGCAGAACCCTCAACCGCATGCGGACGTGCCATCTGTTTGATCAGCAAAGCCGCGCACGAAATCAAGCCCGCCACCGCGATCGTCGCGAAGATGCCGGAAAACGTGAAATGGCGGCGCGTCAGTTCGGCCACGAGGAACGAGCCCGCAATCCCGCCAAAGCGGCCGATGCCGAGCATCCACGCCACGCCCGTGCCGCGGCCCTCGGTCGGATAAAACGCGGCGGCGAGCGCCGGCATCGACGACTGCGCGGTATTCATCAACACACCGGCGACGAACACGATCAGCACCAGCGCGCCCACATTGCCGGCCGCCTGGCCGATGAAGTACACGCTCACCGCGGTCAATGCATAGCAGGCCGCGATGATGCGGTTCGCGTTGAAGCGGTCCATCAGCACGCCGCACACCACGGCGCCCACGCCGCCGAGCGGGAACAGCGCGGAAATCAGCGTCGCGCGCTGCGGCGTGAGCCCGGCGTCCTTCAGCAGGATCGGCATCCAGTTGATCGACGCGTAGAAAATGACGAGGCCCATGAAATAGGTGACCCACAGCATCACCGAGCCGACGATGTACGAACGCGAAAGCACCACGCCCATGCCCTTGCCGCCGGTTTGCGGCGCGGTTTCAGTCATGACAAAGGCGTTGGCCTCGCCGGCATCGCCCGAAATGCGCGAGAGCGCCGCGCGAATCCGTTCGACCGGCTTGCCGTTGGCGACCATGTAGCGCACTGACTCCGGCATATTGGTGAGCAATACGATCATCAGCAGAAGCGGTGTGATGCCGCCGAGCATCAGCACACTGCGCCAGCCGAAATGCGGGATCATCCACGCCGCCAGAAAACCGCCGAACGCGGCACCGAGCGGAAAGCCGCAGAACATAAGATTGATCAAGGTCGCGCGGCGGTGGTCCGGGCAGTATTCGCCCATCATCGTCACGGCGTTCGGCATGGCCGCGCCGAGGCCGACGCCGGTAATGAAGCGCAGTGTGGTCAATTGCTCGATGCTGGTCGAGAAGGCCGAACCGAGGCACGCCACGCCGAACAGCAGCACCGAGGCGAGCAGCAGCAGGCGCCGTCCGAGCCGGTCGGACAGCGGCCCGGAAGCGAGCGCGCCGCAAGCCAGGCCGAACAGAGCCGCGCTCAGCACCGGCGCGAGCGCCGGCTTCGTGATGCCCCACTCGGCGATCAGCGAAGGCGCGATGAAGCCGATCGCGGCCGTGTCAAAACCGTCCAGCAGGACGATGATGAAACACATGAAAAAAATGAGCCACTGGAACGGCGAAAAGGGATGTTCGTTGATGAAGGTTTGAACGTTCACGGCGGTGCTGCGGCTCATGATGGTCTCCTGATTGCAAAAAGGCCCGTCACGACGAGCCTTTCTTTTTTATACGATCGTGCGCGGCCTGCAAGCGGTGCACGATGCCCACGCCGGCCGTGAAGTGGCTGCGTGAAGACGACGGTGCGCTTCGACAAGGCATGGTAACCGGACAGGTTGGTCTGTTGGTGTTGCGTCGAATTGTTCGCATATAGAACCGTGATTCTTTATGCGAACGAAACGAGACTGTAAGCAATCAGACAAGAGAGGGTCAAGGCGGGATTACCCGACTCTGCTGCAGTGCGCCGCGACGGGGTGCGTCAAGTCGCGTTCAGCTTGCGCCACAGTGTCGTCTTGCTGATGCCAAGAGCATCGCAGACGGCATCGCGATCGCCGTCGTGCGCGGCGAGCGCGGCGCGGATTTCGTCGGCTTCCACATGCCGGCTGCGCTCGCGCAATGTGAGCGCGGCTTGCTTCGCGCGGGTGCGGGGCTCGGCGAGTTCAGGCGCGATCATATGCAGCATGTCGCGTGTCAGGACGGGTTCGGTCGACGATTGCGCAAAGGCACTGGCGTCCACCTCGGCGAGCTCGACCGCGATCCGTTCTATTACGTTCTGCAATTCACGCACGTTGCCCGGCCAGGCGTAGCGCCTCAGTGGTTCGCCGAGGGCGGCGAGCACGCGCTGCGCCGCGGCGCTATCGGGCAGGCGCGCCGCGAGCCGCGGTTCACGCGAGGCGGCTTGCAGCAGCAATTCGACGGCGAGCGGCAGCAGATCGGCCGGGCGCTCGCGAAGCGGCGGCAGCGCGATGCTCAGAATGTTGAGCCGATAGTAGAGGTCGGCGCGAAAACGACCCGTTTCGATGCCCTCGGTCAACGCGCGATGCGTCGCCGCGACTACGCGAATGTCGACGCGCGTCGGCTCCGTCGAGCCGAGCCGCACGACTTCGCGTTCCTGCAGCACGCGCAACAGCCGGCTTTGCAGCGACAAGGGCATCTCGCCGATTTCATCGAGAAACAGGGTGCCGCGGTGCGCGACTTCGATCAGCCCCGCCTTGCCGCCCTTGCGCGCGCCGGTGAACGCGCCTTCTTCATAGCCGAACAACTCGCTCTCAAGCAGCGCTTCGGGAAACGCGCCGCAATTGATCGCGACGAACGCGAAGTCGCGCCGCGAGCTCAGCTGATGCATGCTCTGCGCGACCATTTCCTTGCCGGTGCCGCTCTCGCCGGGAATCAGCACGGTGGCGTCCGAGCGCGCATAGCGCCGGGTGAGCGCGCGCACCCGTTCGATCGAATCGGACGCGCCGACGATATCGTCGAGCCGGTAACGCGCGCTGAACTGCTGCACACGCTGCCGCGAGCGCAAGGTACGGTCGAGCCGTTCGACCGCGCGCGATTCCTGAAACGTCAGCACGGTGCCCGCTGCCGCGCCGGTGCTTGCGAGCGGCCCGCGATGCACGACGTAGCTCGCGCCGCGCACCGTGCAGAGCGCGTCGCCGTCCGCGTCCGGCAGGCTGCCCGCGAGGTCCGGTGCAAGCTCGAGCAGATCGCGGCCCACCGCATGCGCCGCGTCGATGCCGAGTACGCTGGCCAGACGCTGATTCATCGCTTCCACGCGTCCTTGCGCGTCGAGTGCGACGACGCCGTCACGCAGATGCTGCAGCAAGTTGTCGAGCCGCTGGCGCCGGATGGTTTCGCGGCGGGTGGCCTGCGCGACTTCGAGCGCGGTGTCGAAGGCGGCGCGCACGGAAGCGCGCGAATAGAGAAACACCGCGCCCATGCCGGCGTGGGCGGCGAGATCGGTGACGAGTCCGGGGCCCACTATCGCGTCGATGCCGCGATCGCGCAGGTCGAGCACGACGCTCTCCGCGTCCTGCGCGGACTGATAGGAGGCGAAGGTCACGCCGAGCCCGTAGGCGGCGACGAAGCGCCGCACCTCGTCGGGCGTGTCGCCGTGCGTGACGAGCGCCACCTTCGCGCCGTCGCGCCGCGCTCGCGCGAGCGCGTGCATCACGTCGAAGCCGGTCGGGCTGATCAGCACGACCGGCGCGGACACGCGCGTTTTCAGATAGGCGCCGTTCGAGCCGCCGGCAATCACCACATCCGGGCGGCCCGCGCCCGCGTCCTCGATCTCGCGCAAGGCGTCTTCGAAACCTTGCGAGACGATGCGCAGGTCCGCGCGCTCGACGTATTCACCGGCGATGTCGAAAAACAGATCGCGCAGGCGGCTGATGCTGACCGCCCAGATGCGGGGGCGCTGGGCGGGTTCGAAAGGAGGGGTGCTCAAGACAGGACGGCTCGCGGCGGGCTGGGGAGGTCCGTCTATTATGCGCGCGTCCATTTCTGATTTGAAATCATTATTTCATTTGTGAAATGGGGCGCGGGCGAGGCCGGGCAGCGCTTTGCCGTCAAATCAGGTACTTAGCGGGTATTGGAGCCGTTGGCCCGTTCTTTGCTCTAAGGGTGTCGGTCAAAAGCATCCCCCCATGCATCTGGAGACGAAGACATGAGTGAAGCAGATAACAGCACGCCGAACGCAGGCGCATTCAAACCGAAGAAATCGGTCGCGCTGTCCGGCGTGACGGCGGGCAACACGGCGTTGTGCACGGTCGGCAAGACCGGCAACGACCTGCACTACCGCGGCTACGACATTCTCGACATCGCGGGCGCCTGCGAATTCGAGGAGATCGCTTACCTGCTGGTGCACGAAAAGCTGCCCACCCCGGCCGAACTGAGCGCGTACAAGACGAAGCTCAAGGCGCTGCGCGGACTGCCCGCGAATGTGAAGGCCGCGCTCGAATGGATTCCGGCCGC
>DASVNP010000321.1:0-6010 GCA_036383775.1 Paraburkholderia sp.
CACCGTGCGCCATTTGATGCCAGCCGGGAAGGCCGCGCCGCCCCGGCCGCGCAGGCCGGATTCGATCAAGGCTTCACAGGCGGCATCGCCGTCGGTCTGCAGCGCCTGACGCAGGCCTTCCAGGCCGCCGTGGGCGATGTAGTCGTCAGTGGAAAGCGGGTCCGTGATGCCGATGCGCGCGAAGGTCAGGCGCTGCTGATTTTTCAGATACGGAATCTCGTCGACCACCCCGACTCGCCGGGCATGCGCGCCGCCTTCGACGAAGCCGGCGTCGAATAGCGCGGCGACCTCGCCGGCTTCGACGTTCGCGTAGCCGACGCGGCCTTCAGGTCTCTGAACTTCGACCAGCGGCTCGAGCCACAGCAGGCCACGCGAGCCGTTGCGAACCAGCTCGATTTCAATGCCGCGGCGGGCCGCTTCCGTGGCGATCGCCTGGGCCAGTTCATCCGCGCCAAGCGCCAGCGCCGATGAATCACGAGGGACATAGATGCGTGTCATGCCGTCACCTCCACGCACTTGCTGGCGGCCGCGAAGATTGCGTCGAACTTTTGCGGCGTGACTTTGGCATGCAGCGTGCCGTTGAGCATGAGCGCCGGCGACAGCGCGCATTGACCGAGGCAGTAGACCGATTCCAGTTCCACCGTGGCGCCGTGCTGATGTTCAGCATCGTGATGGGCGTCAAACCTGCAGCCGGTGTGTGCCTCGATATGCTGCGCAAGCGCTTCGGTGCCCATGCTGCGGCAGGCTTCGGCGCGGCACAGCTGCACCGTGACGGGCGCGGCGGGCTGCGTGCGGAAGTGGTGGTAATAGGTGATCACGCCGTGCACTTCCGCGCGAGACAGGTTCATGGCACGCGCGAGCGGCGCGACCGCGGCGGGCGGCACGTAGCCGAGTTCGTCCTGAATCGCGTGCAAGACTGCGAGCAGCGACATGCCTGGCTGTGCGTGACGCTGCACGAGTGGGTCCGGCGCGACGGCGATGGAATCGTTCAAGTGGGGGCTCCTCCAAAGTCATATATGCACTTGTTATTCATAATGTGTGCACTTATGCTTCGTTTATTCAATAGAGAATAATTGAACAATAGGCGGGTGCACCGGCCTGTGCAATAGGAAAGAGGTGAGCATATATGATCCGAATCGAATGCCAGGCGCAGCTGATGGTGAAGGGGCCGGACGGCCGTGAGGCAAGCCTGTCGGACGTGGTGCCGCTGCTCGCGTTGGTGAACGAATCCGGCAGCATCGCGCAGGCGGCGGCGCTTAAGGGTTTGTCCTACCGTCACGCGTGGGGTTTGCTGCGCGGCATCGAAGAGCGTCTGGGCGGTCCGTTGATTGCGAAGGAGCGCGGCCGCGGCTCGGTGCTGTCCGATCTCGGCCAGGCGGTGCTGCGCGCGCAGCGTTTGTGCGGCGAACGGCTCGACGGCAACATGCAGGCGCTCGCGAGCGAAGTGACGAGCGACCTGAACCGCTGGCTCGCGCCGCCCGCCGACGACGTGCGCATCCACGCGTCGCACGGTTATGCCGTGGCCGCCCTGGTGACGACGCTGGTGGCGAACAATTTGCCGGTCGACATCAAGTATCGCGACAGTGCGGACGCGGTCAGTGCGCTTGCGCGTGGCGAGTGCGATCTGGCCGGCTTCCATTTGCCGCTCGGCGAGTTTCGCGCGGTGTGCGCCGATACCTATCGGCGCTGGCTCGATCCACAGCGTCACGTGCTCGTGCATCTCACGCGGCGCAAACAGGGGCTCTTCCTCGGCAAGGGGAATCCCAGAGGCATCGCGGGCCTGAGCGATCTCGCGCGCGACGACATCCGCTTCGTCAACCGGCAGCCGGGCTCCGGCACGCGCATGCTGCTCGATCTCGCGCTACGGAAGGTCGGGGTGGATCCGGACCGGGTCAACGGTTATGCGTCGACCGAACTGACGCATTCCGCAATTGCGGCGTTCGTCGCCAGCGGCATGGCGGATGTGGGCTTCGGCGTGGAGCCCGCGGCGCATCACTTCGGGCTCGACTTCATTCCGATCGTCGACGAAGACTATTATTTCGCCTGCGACCGCGCGCGCCTTGAGCGTGCGCCGCTCGTCAACGTGATCGAGTTGCTGCGCAGCAGCGCGTTCCGGCAACGCGTCGATCAACTCGAAGGCTATGATCCGCACGACTGCGGCAAGCTGGTCAATCCCGAGGACGCTCTCGGCCAAGCGCCGGCGTAAGAGGCTGTAACCATAAAGCCGTGTTCGTCGCTGCGGATGGCGTCCGTTTGGGATACTCTTTACACTCCCGCTTCCGCCTTAACCGCGCGCTACGCCGTGCCGATCACTATGAAAGTTCTTCTTCACGCTTGTGCTGCCGTTGCAACGGCCGGTGCGCTTCTCGCCACCGCCTCAGTTGGCTTTGCACAGAATTCTCCGGGTGTTCCGGGCGGCATCCTGCAAGATCAGTTCCGTCTCGCCGAACATCCGCAAATGCCGTTTGCCGCATCCGCGCCGTCGGACAAATATCAGCACGGCAAAACATCCTCCATGCGCAAGCGCGGCGACTTGGGCGATCCGAACGGCTGCAATCTGCAGTGTCCTAAAGACGAGTAAGCGGACAGATCAGTCCGTTGATGTTGTGGGCGCCGGCGGTCTGCCGGCGCTTTCCCGCTTTCCGTTTGAGAGCCAGGTCTAGCGCCTGGCGTTGTCGTGGGCTCGCGTAAGCCGCTTAGGGCTTGGCGGTGTGCCACAAGTCCTTGAAGCCTTCTCCCTTCATATCTCCCGCCTGTTTGTCGCCCGAGTAGCGATACAGCGGATGGCCCTTGTACGCCCACTGCTGTTTGCCGTCGGCGCTCGCGATCAGCGTCCAGTCGCCGGACGGTTTGTCCGACGCGCTGGCCATGGCTGCCGGCCAGAGACTCATGCAGCCGCCGGTGCAGGCGCTCGTGCCGGGCGTGGTGTCTTTGTCGAAGGTGTAGAGCGTCATGCCGTCCGCGGTGACAAAGCGGCCGTCGGCGACTTTGGGCGCTTCGGCGAATGCGCTTTGTTGCAGTGCGAGGAGGGCGAGGCAGAAGAGGGTTTTGCGCATGATGTCGGCTCCTGATCTTGGTGTTGGTCTCACGCGAGACGCGGCGTGCGCGCGCGTGAAGACGTAACGATTGAGCGGCTGCGTTTATTCCACTCAATGCTAGTGCCTTGCGAGCGAGACGACAGATTCTTTTTTGATGTTGCAGTCGCGAGGGATTCCAGGGGGGGGCAGGCAGGCGATCGCGCAACAAAAAACCCCGAGAGCTTGACGCTATCGGGGTTCCTGGTAAAAAAAACATTGCTGCTGCCTGCAAGGTGTTTGGTGGAGGCGGCGGGAATCGAACCCGCGTCCAGAAGCACTCTACGACCAGTTCTACATGTTTAGTTCTGTCATTTGATTTAACCGCAGCGACGCGGACGAACACGCTGCACTACGGCGATTCACTAGATTTTCGACCCGGACGTCGTGACTCCGTCAAGGCTTAACTGACGTATATGACCTCTGTCGGTATTGCTACCGGTCTTGCGACACTAGCCCGTCAGTGAACTAGGCAGAGGACGGCGGCCCTTAGGCTGCCAGTGCGAACGTATCGTCGTTTGCAGTTACGTTTTTCCCATTGATTAACGAGGTGACGGGTCCTCGACATGCCCTAGCCGCTTCGCAACCCCTGTCGAAACCAGGTCGCCCCCGCGGTTCGTTGCTCAAAATTCTGAGCCAACGTAGATTTTACAATAGATTGACGGCCACGTCCTGACTCATTGGTGCAGCCGCCACATTGCACTTCAGCCGATGTCGCGCAGCAGCCGCTGCAATTCGGCCGGTGACTGGACCACATGCTGGGCGTGCCATTGCGTCGGTGGAATGTCGTCGCCGCAATAGCCGTAGGCGGCCGCGACTGTTTTCATGCCGGCCGCGAAACCCGCCTGCACGTCGCGCAGGTCGTCGCCGATGTAGACGATGCGCTCCGGCTTCACGTCGAGTTCACGCGCGGCGTGCAGCAATGGCGCCGGGTGCGGTTTCGCATGCGGAGTCGTGTCGCCGCTCACGACACAGCCGGCGCGCTCCTCGAGGCCGAGTTGCGCGATCAGCGGTTCGGTCAGTCGTGCCACCTTGTTCGTGACGATGCCCCAGCGCACGCCACGTGCGTCGAGCTCGTCCAGCAGTGCGGGAATGCCGGGAAACAGCGTGGTCTCGATGCACAGGTCCGCTTCGTAATTGGCGAGAAACTCCTCTCGCATCGAACCGAACTCATGATTGTCGGGGCCAATGCCGAACGCTCCACCGATCAGCCCACGCGCACCCGCGGACGCAAGCGGCCGCAGTTTTTCGAGCGGCACCATCTCGAGCCCGCGATCGTGGCGCATCTTGTTGACGGCCGCCGCGAGATCGGGCGCAGTGTCGGCTAGCGTGCCGTCGAGGTCGAACAGGACGGCCTGGCAAAGACCGAGGGCGTCGTCGTTGTCTTCGCGTTGGGGCAGGGGCGTGGGATCGCTCATTGATTCGATAGGTCCGGCAGGTCGGGGCAGATCAGGCGTCGCGGCGGCAGGCGAGCATGTAGTTCACGCTCGTGTCGGCGGACAGGGCGAAATGCTTGCCGAGCGGGTGGTAGACGATGCCTTTGATGTCGACCGTGCGTAGCTCCGCGGCGCGCACGAAGCTCGCCAATTCCGAGGGGCGAATGAAGCGCGCGTAGTCGTGCGTGCCCTTGGGCAGCATCCGGGCAATGTATTCGGCGCCGATTACGGCGAACAGGTACGACTTCACGTTGCGGTTCAACGTGGAAAAGAACACCCAGCCACCCGGTTTCACCAGCGTTTTGCACGCCTCGACAATCGCGGCGGGCTCCGGCACGTGCTCCAGCATTTCCATGCAGGTCACGACGTCGTAGGTGGCGGGTTCGCGGGCGGCAAGTGATTCAGCAGCGATTTCTTCGTAATCGACGGTTACACCGCTTTCAAGACTGTGAAGATCGGCGACGCCAAGCGCCTGGGTCGACAGGTCGATACCCTTCACGTGCGCGCCGAGGCCGGCCATCGACTCGGACAGGATGCCGCCGCCACAGCCGATATCCAGCACCTTCTTGCCCGCAAGATGCGCGTGAGCGTCGATCCAGCTCAGGCGAATCGGGTTGAGCTCGTGCAGCGGCTTGAATTCAGCATTCGGGTCCCACCAACGATGCGCGAGGTCGCTAAATTTCTGCAGTTCGTGGGGATCGGCGTTGGTCATGGTGGAAGCTGCCTCGATAAGAGCGGTGAGCGGGCGCTCGAGGATAAACCCGGAGTATATAGGGCGCGGGACGGGGCGGCAAAATGACGCTCCCTCGACGCCCGCCGGATGCCGGTGCGCGGCATGCCGCAGGTAATCAGGCATAAAAAAAGCCCCGCCGAAGCGGGGCTTTGATACTGCGGTAATTTGTAGCTTACTGCTTCGAAGTACCGACAACTTCGACTTCCACGCGGCGATCCGGTGCGAGGCAGGCGACGAGTTGCTTGTGGTTCTTCTGGTTGCAACCGGTCGTGACCGGGTTGCGCTTGCCCTTGCCTTCCGTGTAGATACGGTTGGATTCGATGCCCTTGCTGACCAGGTATGCCTTCACAGCTTGAGCACGGCGCAGCGACAGACGGTCGTTGTACTTGTCCGAACCGATGCGGTCCGTGTAACCCGTTGCGACGATGACTTCCAGGTTCAGCGCGCCAACCTTCGATGCCAGATCGTCCAGCTTTTCCTTGCCAGCCGGCTTCAGGATTGCCTTGTCGAAGTCGAACAGTGCGTCAGCCTGGTAGGTAATCTTCTGGCTCGTGATAGCCGGTGCGGGCGGAGCAACCGGAGCCGGCGGCGTCGGAGCTTGAGCAACCAGAGCGCCATCGCACTTTGCGTTGGCCGTTGCCGGCGTCCAGAATGCATCGCGCCAGCAAAGCTCGTTCGTGCCGTTCATCCACACGTATTCGCCGGTACCATTCACCCAGTTGTCGTTCGTAGCTTGTCGCGACGCCGGCACCGATTGCGCCATGGCG
>DASVNP010000322.1:0-2873 GCA_036383775.1 Paraburkholderia sp.
CAGGTACTGGCCACCACCAGGGTACCGCCATGTCGCTTGCTGCTGTGGGTCAAAGCGATCGAAGTCATCATGCAGGCGCGGCCCAGGACGATCATGCGCATCGCGCTGGGCAAGGACAGGCATATACGGCACGCGATGCGCTGGTACACCAGGATGGGCCGGCGCGTGTGGATACACGAGATTATGGAGTTCATCTTCCGAAACCGGCCCGGGGGTGGCAAGCCGACCCTGCGCGGGTTCTGGGGCGGCTCGCTGGCGGCGCATGAGGAATCGATGGTGAAGCGCAAGCGCCCTGCCATCGCCATCAAAGCTGTTAAAACGGAAAACTAATTCCAGTTGATCCCACTCAAGGGCTTAGCGCTTGGGAACCCGGCGGTCCCCAGTTGGGTTATTATTTGAAATATTGCATGTTTGCAACAATTGGAGAGATGTGATGGAGCACAAAGTTATCAGCGAGGTCAGTGCGGCGGTTCAGGAAACGAGCGACCTGTTCAAGCAAAGCGGACCGCTGCCGAAAGGCATGGGTCTGGCCAGCGGCGTGTTGGCGCTGACGCTGGCGATATTGTCTTTACTCGGCGTGGCGGCGTTCCACTACCCGCAATACCTGACCACGCCCGAACTGCGTCATGCTTACTCGCCGGATGTGATACGCCATATCCTGTTTGCCGCGCTGGTGCTGTCCGGCTCCATCAGCCTGCTCAACGTGCTGTTCAAGCGCAGGCGTGGGCTCAACGCGGTGGCGGGCGTGCTGGTGTTGATCAGCGTGGCGGCCGGCGGTTCGCACGTGCCGGTCGCCGATTTCCCCGACCACACGCCGTATATCGGCCTGGACTGGTTCATCCTCGACCTGCTCGGCTCCACCATCATCTTCGCGGCGCTGGAAAAACTCTTCCCGTTGTATAAAGGCCAGCTGCTTTTCCGCAAGGAGTGGCAGACCGACATGATCCACTTCGCTTTCAACCACTTCATCGTCGGCCTGGCGCTGCTGACGGTGAACTTCGCCATCCACCGCCTGTTCGGCTGGATGGTCAATGACAGCGTGCATGATTGGGTACAGGCGATCCCATTCATTCCGCAGCTTCTGCTCTGCATCCTGGTGGCCGACCTGGTTCAATACTGGTTCCATCGCAGCTATCACGAGGTGCCATTCCTGTGGCGCTTTCACGCGGTGCATCATTCGGCAAAGACGATGGACTGGCTGGCCGGCTCGCGCCAGCACATGCTCGAGCTGATCTGCACCCGCGTGGGCGTGCTGGGCGGGCTGTACGTGCTTGGCTTTGAAAAGAACGTAATGGATGCCTACATCGTCATCGTCGGCTTCCAGGCGGTGTTTAACCACGCCAATGTCCATCTGCCGTGGGGACCGTTGAAGTACGTGTTCGTCACGCCGGATTTCCATCACTGGCATCACTCCTCCGACGACGTCGCCATCGACCGCAACTACGCGGCGCACTACGCCTTCCTGGATCACCTGTTCGGCACGGCGATCAAGGGCCAGAAGGGATTTCCCGAAAAATACGGCGTGCAGGGCGACTACATGCCGGATGGTTTTGTGAAGCAGCAGAAGTTCCCGTTCAGCGCACAAAAATAGCCGGAAACGAAAAAAGCCTCATGTGGCATTGCAACGATCTTGAGCGTTGCAAGCACACATGAGGCTTTCAAATTCTGGCTCCCCGACTGGACTCGAATTAGGGAGCTGCGGATTAAGAGTTTCGGGGGGCGCACTTGGGATTGCCCCGCGACGTTACAATGAAGCAATTACGGAAGAGTGGAGTGTGTCGGTATGACCTCTAACGCGCGCAGCGAAAACCTCAACGATAAGCCCATTACCCGCCAATGGCTGGCTGACCGTCCCGAGGCGGCGATTCGCTTTGAACATGTTTTGAATAAGCTTCAACATCACTTTACCGGCGATAACCAAGGCTATATCGACAAGCCCGAATATCGATTCAATGACAAATATACCGGCGGCTACATCATCGTCGTAGCGCAAGTCAGCCGCACCTTAGTCATTCTTGAACCCGATTCGCCTCGTGTAAAGAGGTTCGAAGTGCATACCGCAACGCTTGATGTCGACGTTCAAAAACTACTTGCCAATCTGGCCAGGAACAGGCCCAAGAATTTCATCTGGTCGTCGCAGGTGTTTCCAGAGCTGGTTATAAAACCGACTATCGGCAATAAGTTACCGCTTAAGGATGAGTCGGACGTAATCGTGATCACAACTGCTAAGGAAAAGGAGCAGCGCCGAACTCACAACAAGATAACGAACAGGTTTCGCGAAGTGTTCGCCAACAGATATCACGTAACTGAAGGAGTGGGGGATTGTATGTACGACGTCATGATTTCCGAGTATGACGGCGCTAATGACCTAATGATTGAAGTAAAAAGCTCTGTCGAGGTGCCACACATCCGAATGGCGATCGGTCAGCTACTCGACTATCGATGGCGGCGTGAGCGACGGACAAAACGGGACGCGCATTTGGCAATTATGCTGCCTGCAAAACCCTGCGAGCAAATCCGCAACTTGCTTAAAAGCCTAGACATTCAGCTCATGTGGCTGGAAAAAAATTATATTTGTTCGGAAAATTCTAATCTGAGCCAATTTCTTCGCGAAAATCAGAATTGACCGGATTGCCTCGCGAGCAGGAACCCTCCTGCCGCACATGCTCGGGTCTGATCGCCCTTTTGCCTCCCGCTCTCGCACCAGTTATCCCACGATGCCATGCAAGCGCAACCCAAAAGGGAGCTCCCCCCACTGCCACAGTGGCCTCACCTTGGCCACTATGCGTAAATAAACAGGCCTAAAACGAAAAAAGCCCAACCGGTGAAAGTTGGGCTTTCAAATTCTGGCTCCCCGACCTGGACTCGAACCA
>DASVNP010000323.1:0-3918 GCA_036383775.1 Paraburkholderia sp.
GGCGACCTGGAGATTTTCGATTCCACGCAAATATTTGAGTATCTCGAAGACCTGAAGCCCAATCCTGCCTTATGGCCGGCGCATCCAAAGGCGCGCGCCATCGCGCGTCAGCTCGAACACTGCAGCGATGAAATCTATTTCCCCCACATTGTCCGACTGATGGGTCTTGAAGATGCGCCGGACGATCCAGCGGCACAGACTGCGCGCAACGAAGCGTTGCAATATTATCGACGCATGGAACGCGTTCTTGCGAATCGAGAATTTCTGGCCGAGACCTATTCCTATGCTGACATCGCGTTTTACATGGCGCAGTTGTTCGGCGCGCGCAAGGGCGCGCCGATGACAGGAGAAACGCCCAACCTGCTGGCTTGGCGTGAACGGATGACAGCACGTCCTGCCGTGCGAAAAGTTGCCGGTGCTATGGCGGGATATCTTGCCTCGATTGGAAATGCGGTCCCCGATTTCCTCCAAGGACTTAACTAGCAGCCTGTCGAAGAACCTCGTGCTATTCAGGGCGTCCAGCGATAAACAGTAATACTGGACCCCTTAACGTTGTTCTTCGTAACCACGTACTCGCCCGTCGATCGAAGGTATGCCCTTACGCCGTACATCGAATCGATAGCACTGCTGGCATCGACGGTAGCGGTACTGGTGTTGACCAGCGTGGTGTCGAGGTTGCCTGTAGCGAGATTGAAGGCGTCGATGTTCGGCAACGCTTGCCCGGTGCCGAACCAGTAGCCGACGAACAAATAGCTGCCGGCCGCGTCAATCGACTTGGCGCCGACATGGGGGAGCTTGATCACCGGATTAGGCGTCGTGGTGTTGCCCGCGCTCCAGCCGTGATACACCTCGATCCGCGTGCCTATCGCCGTCCAGTCCGTACCCCCAACAACGCCCTGTCCGAGAATCATGGTGTCGCTGTCCGCGAGGTAGACGATGCGCGTCAACGGCTTGATGCTATCGGGAATGCGGATGGGTATGCCGGGTCCCCATGTTGGCTTGCCGCTGGCGTCGAAGCCGATCAACGGGTAGTGGTAGATGTAACCGGTCTTGTCGAGGCCGGCCCACACGCCCCCCTTGCTGTCGATGCAGAATCCGTCCCTGACCGATGCGGTCGTCTTGAACGCCGGACCGGGAAGCGTGGCGTCCGGTATTGCAATGTAGCCATTCGCGGCATTGAAGTGGAAGAAGTAGTAGATATCGGGATTCTGGCCCGACGCCACGAGGATCCGGTTGGCACCGACAGTGGCAAGTTGACCGAAGTGCTCATCCCGTGAGCGATCGTTAATGTTGATGCGTGGATCGGATGGATAGGCGATCGGATCGACCGTGTTCGCTACGAACGTACCCCCAGCGGTGCCGGTGTAGATGTTGGTGCCGCCATAGAAGTAGAGGCCGTCCGTACCCGGATCCGGAGCGGCAATCCCCTCAAAGTTGAGAGACTGAAGCTTCCATTGCAGGCGACCCGAACTGTTGTAGGAGTGAATATCGGTGCCGCCGTCGCGGCCGAGGTCCCAGCTTCCGCCCCACGGGTTGTTGAGCACATAAAGGTTGCCTGCGGTGTCCTTGCCGATGCCAACAACGCGAGTGAAGCGCTTGTCGCCAACCTGCCCTTTGATTCCTGTCGTGGTGTCGAGATAACCGCCCTGAATGCCGAACGTGCCGGCCAGCGTCGGCGTGCCCGACACCTTGTAGCGCTTGATGTTCATGTCAGGACCTTCGTCGCCAACCATGAGCTGCCCCGACGACGCGTCGAAAAAGAGCGCCGATGGCAGCGACCCACCTGGCATACGGATGGTGTTCAACAGGGCGCCCGTCGGACTGAACCCGACGATCGAACCCTCACTCTTCTGTGCGACCCAGACGTTGCCTGCGCCATCCAGCGCGAGAGCGCCCGGGCCCGTAATGTTGATGTCCCGCTGCCAGACACCGGCGGTCGTGAAGATCCGGACACGATTGCCGTAGAAGTCGCTCGCGTAGAGGAGCGTGCCCGCGGTGGCGAGTCCAGTGACAACATCGACCCGAGGCTGGTTGTTTGACGCGCTGATCTGAATCAATAGATCACGAGCCTTGGTGGTACGGTTGTATCGTCCCACTGCACCGCTTCCGTAGGTCCCGCCAGGCTGCAGCGCCACGAAGATCGACGTCGCGTTGCCCGTTATCGCGCTGCCCTGAAACTCGCCGTGTGCGCCCATCGAGCCGAGGCTCTTGCCGGCCTGATAGATAGCGACGCCGCCCTCGTATTCGTCCCACATGGAGGCCGTATAGATGACGCCTTCGGGCGCGACCCACATGGAACGCGCATTGTTACCCACGTGAGCTGCGAGGGTGCCATAGGTGTTCGCCAGCCAGTCGGTGGTGTTTTCCGCCTGACACGCCGGCGCAATTGTTGCGATGGTGGCGATCGCTGCGGCGAGCAGCACAGCATGAATTCGTTTTTTTTCAATCATGACTGATGCTCTCCAGAACGTAGTGATCATTCACGTGAATACTCGGCCAGTCAGATTTCAAATTCGTGATCGGCGACCCACGTATGACCATATGCAACGCATTGCGCCTTTACAAGCCGCACTGCGACTTTGCATGCGGGCATGAATTGATCTCCCCTCTCCTTCTCGCGCAACAGGTAATATTTCGCCTTATCCTGGCGTATCGCTATGCATAGCGAATGAATCAGGGCGTTTTGACCGTTACCAAAAAAACATAGGGGTGGAGTCAATGAATCGAAAAGAAATCAAAGCTCAGGTCGTGCAGCTTCTGTCGGATGGGGTTGCGAAATCCGAAGTGTTCACCAGGTTGACGGGACAAGGCGTCAAAGATCGTCTGCTTGCATACTTCATCGCAGCGCATGCCGATCCTGAACGATGCCGTGCAAACCGCGGCCATTTGATTGCCGTTCGGGTCATCGCGTGGCTGCAGGTGCTTGTTGGTTTGTTGGCGGGATATGCCGTCGGCAGCGAGATATCTGCGGTGGCGGGGTTGATCGTCGCAGCGATCGCTGTGGCGATTTCCCTGTTGTTCGTCTGGGGTTTTACGAAGAACAATGTCGGCGCTTACAACGCCTATCTGATCTTGGCGATTACTCAATTGCCAAGGCAGTTCACGGACTTTGCGGAACATCCAGAGTCGACGTTGATTGGTTGCCTGATCGGTGTGGGGTTGTTCGCCTACATCTGGTACGTCAGAACCCGGATCTTTCCAGATTTCAATTTCATTGCACCTAAAAAATTGAATGGGAAGTACGTCTTCTCGGAGTAACCCATCGGGTAGTAACAGTAACCGCGAGACGCCGTCTTTTTGGACGGCGAAATTTCTACCGATATGTGACGCATTTTATTCGTCCCGGAACGGTTGATTTTGCAAATGGTCGAATTCGATTCGCGCCTGTTCAACCCGAATCCGTCAACACGAGGGGTAGACATGAAAGCCATCGAAAGCAAGCGCTCTTCCATGCATATTGGCTCGCGAGGGGCCGCGTGCCTGCTGGCGGCGGGATTTGCCGCTTCAACCAGTTCCGCGGCCGGTGTAGAGTCCGCCCTTCTGCCTCAGGATGCGCCGCACTACAGGACCGGAGACAGTTGGACCTATCTGTGGTCCGACCTGCTGTCTGGAAAGAGCAAGACCATCACGCAAACCGTGACGTCCGTCAATGCGGATGGAAGTGCATCTCTTCAGATAGGATCCGGAAGCGGGCATGTAGAGCTGACCTCTGAAGCAAACGTGATTCCCAATGCAGCCGCCCAGCACGCCTGCGGTATCGCGCTTCATTTTCCGCTGCGAGCCGGAACGCGCTACGAGGCGGACTGCCAGGCTGCCGGCGAAGCGAGCACGACTGTGCTGCGGCGCGCCCAGTGCGAAGTGCAAGGTGTCGAGGAGATCAAGACAAGGGCAGGCTCATTCTCCGCGATCAAGATCAGG
>DASVNP010000324.1:0-24479 GCA_036383775.1 Paraburkholderia sp.
GTTGATGATGGCAATCTGATTGGGATGAACCGCCAGTTTGCCGGCAAACCCGGCTTGTCGCGCGGCGTTGGCCTCGATCTCCAGGGCCGCCGAATCACCAAAATCGGCAAATATCGTATCGATCGGCTGAACATGCGCAGCGGCAGCGCCGACAAGACAAAGCGCGCGCGCCAACTGATATACCGAGTCGTATTCGCCATCGGGCCGCCGATTGTTGCTCGCGCCAAGTGCTGCAGCAAGGTCTTCGGCGCCCCACGTCAGGCCTACGAGCCGCGGACTGCAACCTTCGTACCCACCCAGCGTGAACAGCGACTGCGGAGTCTCCGTTGCGACCGGCAGTATTCGAATCGATCCAGCGGTGACGCCTTCGCGCAGTTCGAGAGCATCCAGGTAATGCGCAAGGCACGTGACATCCTGCGACGAACGTACCTTCGGCAGCACGATACCGTCGGGAGATCCCGCAACAACGACAAGATCTTGAAGCGCGGCCGGACTTGTCAGTGCGTTGATTCGAACCCAAATCTGTTGCCGCTTTCGCTGCTGCTGAGCTCTGCTCTTGAGGTACTCGAGCACCATCGCGCGAGCGATGTGAGTCCTGGAGGGCGCGACTGAATCTTCAAGGTCAAGGATGAGCGCATCCGCATGCGACGAACTCCCTTTAGCGAGCTTTCGTTCGCTGTCGCCTGGCACAAACAGCATTGAGCGCAGAACCGCAACCTTGTCCATGCCCCCGTTTACAGTCCCCTGCGTCATGTCTACCTCGCTCGTAAGGTCAATTCACTTTGGGCTTTTCTTCGGGAAGAGGCTACGACCAATGATCTGCTTCATCACCTCGATTGAGCCTCCAGCAATTCGCGTGATCCGTGCGTCCACGAAGGCGCGCGCGATCGGATACTCCCACATGTAGCCCCAGCCACCAAAGAACTGAAGGCATTCGTCAACCACTCGTCCGTGCAGATTGGAAAGCCACAATTTGGCCATGGCGGCATCAGTACCGTCCAGCTTGCCGGACATAAACGATTCGATGCACCGGTCGACAAAAACCCGCCCAATCGTGATTTCGGTCTTCAATTCTGCGAGCTTGAACTGGGTGTTTTGAAACTCCGCCAAAGTCTGGTCAAACATCTCCCGATTGGCGACATACTCGATGGTCCAATCCAGGACAGCCTCTACCACGGCAGCCGAACGAACCGCCTGGGTAAGACGCTCCTGGGCCAGGTTTTTCATCAGCAGCCTGAAGCCGCCGTTTTCAGGACCAAGCAAGTTGTTCGCAGGAACACGAACATCTTCGAAGAATAGCTCTGAGGTATCCTGAGCCTTCAGGCCGATTTTTTCCAATCGGCGACCGCGTTTGAAACCTTGCCTGGAAGCCTCTACGATGAACAGTGAGACGCCGTTACTGCTGGCCCTGGGATCGGTTTTAGTCGCAAGTACAATCATGTCGCACAACTGACCGTTTGAGATAAAAACCTTCTGCCCTGAAATAACGTAGAAATCACCGTCGCGCACAGCGCGCGTCCGGATGTTTTTCAAATCGCTTCCTGCATGCGGCTCCGTAAGGCCCAAGGCACCAATTACTTCCCCTTTGACCATCTTCGGCAACCAATGGCGCTTTTGCTCCTCTGTGCCAAATGCCAGGATGTAAGGCATCACCATCTCGTTATGTATGGCAAAGCCGGGACCGGTGATGCCTGCGCGCGCAAGTTCCTCGACTAGCACGAAATCAAAGAGGTGATCGCCTCCAGCGCCCCCATATTCCTCAGGAATCGAACATCCGAGCAGCCCTGCCCTGCCAGCAGCCTCCCAGATGCTGCGGGGGACAACGCCCTTCTGTTCCCACTCCATATGATACGGAGTGATTTCATTCTCTATAAACCTGCGGACCGATTCTCGGAAAATCTCATGCTCGGCCGAGAATAAATTTCTTTCAATCATGTGAGCCTCTGTTCCTGACCTTTCCGGGAGTCACGACTTTTTGGCGCTTAGACAGTACATAAGCGCTGATCGCTTGCAAGTCGCCACAACCTCTCCTCGCTGATTGAACGCCACATGCTGAAAGACGACAACTCCGTTGTCCGGCCGTGACTTACTTCTCCGTAGATCAAGTACCTCGGTTTCGACACGAACAGTATCACCTTCGAAAAGGGGTTTTGGAAACCGGACTTCATCCCAGCCAAGGTTTCCAACGGTGGTGCCCAACGTCGTGTCGCTCACGGAAATGCCGACCATAAGGCCCAAGGTGAAAATGCTGTTCATCAGTGGGCGACCGAACTCGGTGGTACTGGCGTATTCTCTGTCCAAGTGAATTGCCGCGGGGTTGTGGGTCATTGTGCTGAACATTACGTTGTCCGTCTCCGTGACCGTCCTGCGGATGTCGTGCTTGAAAACCTGACCAATTTCAAACTCTTCAAACCATAGTCCCGCCATGCTTAAGCCCTCTGTGCAATGTTCGCCACTGCGGCACCAATGGACGATGCCCCCTCCAGCGCAGTCCGCAGCAGCGGATGTGGTTCGCATGCATATTATATTAATGACATACTAGTGGCAAGACCTTGTCTCACAGTAAGGAGGTCGTTCGCGGTCCAGTCGTGGGCCACTGCACCACAGGCGAGTGCGGTCCCAACTTCCAGAGAAGTGCCGTCTGCGCGTCGCTTGATCCCGACCGCGTCCGATACGCTGGGTCGCCTGCGCGACCGACCGCCTTGAAGGCAGCGCAATCCCAAATCAGACACTTGCCGCGCCGCTCGACAGCATCGGCTTACCGCGCAGAGGTATCAACCGGGCATACGTCTCGTTGGACTTACGGCGCCCGAGATACCGACGCAATGTTGGTGCTCACGGCAAAGCACCGACATACCGGACAGAATGCGGCCACTCCGCACGCTGATCCAAAGCTTTCCCCGCGACACCTTCCGGTCCCTGCCAGCCGAGATCGTCAGCCGATCCTGAAGCGTGGTCGAAATTGCACACGACCTGCTGCGAGGCGAAATTTTTTGAATAGCTCACTGCTTGATGGCCGGCGAAAACCGGGCCACCGTAGAGGACGGGATCGTCGCTCAGTTCATGTCCACGCACGACCTGAGCTATGTATGCTCGCCCCGTTTCGGGAAGCACCCTGAAGTCCGTCGAGTCATCGGGCAAAAGCCATTTGTCGAGCGCGCTCCGCCCTGCGGAAATATGAGCGGCAAATTCAGAGCGGCTCATACCGCACTGCTTCATTGCGGCGAGCAGGAATTCCTGCTGCGAAATTCTTGGTTGATCACATTCCATTTTCGCCTCATACGGTGAATGAAACGTTCGAATTCAGGAACACCGCTGCATTCGTCGGCAACTTTCGGCTCGGCGCAAATGAAGGTTTCGCACCTCCTTGCTCACGGCTCACATCGCAGATTCCTGCGCCCCGACCTGCTATCGCTGGCATGCTGCCTTTGCAGAGGAAGCCAGCCCGACGTGAAGCGATAGCAAAACGCCGATCGCCCGGGAGAGCGGCCACTGTTTGATGCGCATCCGCTCCGCAGCGCGAGCAGAATTAAGTCGTTCGGCGGCAGCCATGAGCAACAGAGATGACGAAGCTCTATCCGCATTCCTCCATCGGGTCTGCAGTTGCTATCTATTTGCCACAGCCTCTTGATCGCTTGATTGCCAACCACCGCCAAGTGCCTTGAAGGCAGCGACGGCTGCTTGCGCCGATTCCGTTTGCGCCTGCACTCGCTCATCGGAGGCACGCAGTAAATTTTCATCGGCCTGCAGAACTTCGATCAGGCTGACGACGCCTTTTTGATAGGCGGCAAACGAGGCCGCTCGAGCGCGGCCGAGGGAGCCGACTCCCTGGGCGAGCACCGCGGCCTGCTCCTCCCGCTTGACGAGTGCCGAGAATGAGTTTTCGACATCTTCGGTCGCGTGAAGCGCGGCAAGCCGATACGCGGCCAACATTTCCGCCTGCTGCCCCCTGGCCTGCACGATCTGCGCGTTGATGCGGCCGAAATCGAACAGACGCCAGCGCAGCCCCAGCACGCCTGCGGCCTGACTGGCGCCGCTACTGAACAGATTGCCGCTGGCCACCGACGTGGCGCTTCCGATCAGTCCACTGAGCGACACCTTGGGGTAATACTCTGCAATCGCCACGCCGATGCGCGCGTTGGACGCAGCCAGGCGACGCTCGGCCACGATCAGGTCGGGCCGGCGCCTGAGCAACTCTCCCGGTGATCCTGTAGCCTCAATCCGCGGGGCAACCGGGATGTCGCCAGCATCGGCCAGCTCGGCTCGATGAGTGCCGGGCTGTGAACCCAGCATCACATCCAGCGCATTCATCGCTGCATCCAGACCCGCCTCGAGTACTGGGACGGATGCCCGAACCTGGGCCAGCGCACCTTCAGCCTGGCTCACCTGGAGGTCGGCCGCCAACCCCTTGCCATAGAGGAGGTTGATGGTGGAGAGCAGATCCTGCTGCGTCTGCACCTGCCGCCGGGCAACGTTCAGACGGGCCTGCAATCCACGGATGGTGATGTAGATATCCGCAGTCTGCGCCGCCACAGCGAGGCGCGTGGCCACCGCACCGGCTTCCGAAGCCTGATATTCGGCCAGTGCTGCTTCCCGCCCGCGACGCAACCCGCCGAACACGTCCAGTTCCCAGCTCGCACTGAAATTGGCCTCGTAGTCGTTGCCATAGCGGTCGAAACCGGGCGTCGAATTCAGGACTCGGCCCAAGGGGGTTTCAACAGATTGGTAGACGCGCGCCGCCTGGCCGCTGACATTGCCAGAAGGCAGCAATGCGGCATTCGCCGCCCCGAGTCCTGCGCGCGCCTGCGAGACGCGCGCGGCGGCCTGGGCGAAGTCCAGGTTCTGTTCCAGCGCGAGCGTAACGAATCGTGTAAGTAGCGGATCCCCGAAACCTGTCCACCACGTGACCAGGTCAGCACTCGCCGTCGCGTGC
Source organism: Paraburkholderia sp. (assembly GCA_036383775.1). Classification (GTDB taxonomy): domain Bacteria; phylum Pseudomonadota; class Gammaproteobacteria; order Burkholderiales; family Burkholderiaceae; genus Paraburkholderia. Next base: position 4,934 of record DASVNP010000324.1, read on the forward strand.
CGGTGATCCACCGCGGCCTGGCCCTGGAAATGGTCCGGCATGGCTACATCGGGCCGGACATAGTCGGGGCCTACAGCGCAGCCTGCCGAGAGGCTCGCGGCGATGACCGCGGCCAGGAGATGTTTGGGTAGCATGAGCGTCTTCGCAAGGTTCCGGTTGTGACTATAATACCAAATAGTCACAGGTTGTCCATTCCTGTATGCTATACCCATGAAAAACACCATCACTCCCTCCGTCCCCGCGCGCGGCCCGGCCGATCACGAGGTGCGCGACCAGATCGTTGCCGCCGCCACCGAGCACTTCAGCCGGTATGGCTACGATAAAACGACGGTCTCGGACCTCGCCAAGGCGATCGGGTTTTCCAAGGCTTACATCTACAAGTTCTTCGAATCCAAACAGGCCATTGGCGAGATGATCTGCGTCAACTGCCTGCACGAGATCGAAAGCGAGGTCAGGACAGCTGTCGCGGAAACCGATCTGCCGCCGGAGAAGCTGCGACGGATCTTCAAGGTCTTTACCGATGCGAGCCTCCGGCTGTTTTTCCAGGAGCGCAAGCTTTACGACATCGCCGCATCGGCTGCCACGGAAAACTGGCAGGCGGTGCAAGCCTATGAAGCACGCGTGCAGAAGTTGCTGCAGGAAGTTCTGCAGGAAGGCCGGCAAAGCGGAGACTTCGAACGCAAGACGCCGCTGGACGAAACCGCGATGGCGATCTATCTGGTGATGCGCCCCTACCTCAACCCGCTGCTACTGCAGTACAACCGCGATACCACTGACGTCGCGCCTGCACAGCTGTCCAGTCTCGTGCTTCGCAGTCTGTCGCCATGATGGAAAGTTCTTTTGTGACCATTGACTAATACGGTCACTTGACCCACAATGAAAGCTCCGATTCCTCCATCAATGGGACTTTCATGCTCCGGCGTCGCCTCGCTACCTCTGCAGTCGTCTGTGCACTGCCACTTGCACTAGCCGCTTGCGGTGCTAAAGCACCGTCCGATCCCCGCACCGAGGTGCCACTGGTGCGGACCGCCATCGTTCAGGCGGCGATCCCCGCGTCCCGTTCGTTTACCGGAACCGTCGCCGCGCGGGTACAGAGCGACCTGGGGTTTCGTGTTTCCGGCAAGGTGCTCGAGCGGCTGGTGGATGCCGGGCAAACCGTCAAACGTGGTCAGCCGCTGATGCGCCTCGACCCCATTGATCTGAGGCTTGCCGCGCAGGCCCGGCAGGACGCGGTCACTGCCGCGCGCGCACGCGCGCAGCAGACGGCGCAGGATGAAGAGCGCTACCGCGACCTGCGCGGCACCGGCGCCATATCGGCATCGGCCTACGACCAGATCAAGGCGGCGGCTGATGCCGCCAAAGCGCAGCTCAGTGCGGCCGAGGCTGACGCCGAGGTTGCGCACAATGCGACCGGCTACGCCGAACTGGTGGCGGACGGCGATGGCGTCGTGATGGAAACGCTGGCCGAACCGGGCCAGGTCGTCAGCGCCGGACAGCCCGTGGTGCGCCTCGCGCACGCCGGCAGCCGGGAGGCGGTGATCCAGTTGCCGGAAACCCTGCGCCCCGCCGTTGGATCGGTCGCGCAGGCTGCGCTGTTCAGCAAGGAGGGCGTGAGCGTTCCCGCCAAACTGCGTCAGCTTTCCGACACCGCGGACACCCGTACCCGCACTTTCGAAGCGCGTTATGTGCTGCAGGGCGCGCTGGCCGACGCGCCGCTGGGTGCGACCGTCACGGTCCGGATCCCGGAGGGCTCTGCGCCGCTGCAAGGCGGCTTGCAGGTGCCAATCGGCGCGCTGCTCGACACGGGCAAAGGGCCCGGCGTGTGGGTCGTCAACGGCGAACCGGCCACGGTTGCATGGCGGCCGGTCACGGTCGAGCATCTGGACGACGACAGCGCTCGCGTATCAGGCGCATTGAAGCAAGGCGACCGCGTCATCGCGCTCGGTGCACAGTTGCTGCGCGAAGGCGAACAGATCCGGGTGTCCGGCCTCGCCGTCGCGATGGCGAGCGAGGGAGCACGTCCGTGAGCGAAGTTCGATTCAATCTGTCGGCACTCGCCGTGCGCGAGCGTGCCATCACGCTGTTTCTGATCTGCCTGATCTCGCTGGCCGGGCTTATGTCGTTCTTCAAGCTGGGCCGTGCCGAAGACCCGGCGTTCACGATCAAGGTGATGACCATCATCACTGCGTGGCCGGGCGCTACCGCGCAGGAAATGCATGATCAGGTCGCCGAGAAGATCGAAAAGCGCATGCAGGAACTGCGCTGGTACGACCGGACCGAAACCTATACTCGGCCGGGCCTCGCCATTACGACGTTGACCTTGCTCGACAGCACGCCGCCGTCGGAGGTGCAGGAGCAGTTCTATCAGGCGCGTAAAAAAATCGGCGACGAAGCCGCCAACCTGCCGGCCGGCGTGATCGGGCCGATGGTCAACGACGAATATGCCGACGTCACCTTCGCACTGTTCGCGCTGAAGGCCAGGGGCGAACCGCAACGCCTGCTGGTACGCGACGCGGAGACGCTGCGCCAACGGCTGCTGCATGTGCCGGGGGTGAAGAAGGTCAACATCATCGGCGAGCAGGCCGAGCGCATCTATGTCCAGTTCTCGCATGACCGGCTGGCGACGCTCGGCGTCAGCCCGCAGGACGTCTTCGCCGCGCTCAATGGGCAGAATGCGCTCACGCCTGCCGGCTCCGTCGAGACTCGCGGGCCGGAGGTATTCATTCGCCTGGACGGCGCGTTCGACAAATTGCAGAAGATCCGCGACACGCCAGTCGTCGTACAGGGTCGCACGCTAAAGCTGTCGGACATCGCCACCGTTGAACGCGGCTATGAAGATCCGGCGACGTTCATGATCCGCAACAACGGCGAACCCGCGCTGCTGCTCGGCATCGTGATGCGCGACGGCTGGAACGGGCTCGATCTCGGCAAGGCGCTGGACAGCGAAGTCGGCACGATCAATCGCGAGCTGCCGCTCGGCATGAGCCTGACCAAGGTCACGGATCAGGCAGTGAACATCAGCTCGGCGGTCGACGAGTTCATGGTCAAGTTCTTCGCTGCGCTGCTGGTGGTCATGCTGGTGAGTTTTGTCAGCATGGGCTGGCGCGTGGGCCTCGTCGTTGCCGCGGCCGTACCGCTGACGCTCGCGGTTGTGTTCGTTGTGATGGCCGCGACCGGCAAGAACTTCGATCGCATTACGCTCGGCTCGCTGATTCTCGCGCTCGGCCTGCTCGTGGACGACGCGATCATCGCGATCGAAATGATGGTGGTGAAGATGGAGGAAGGCTACAGCCGCATCGCCGCCTCCGCGTATGCATGGAGCCATACGGCCGCGCCGATGCTGGCGGGCACGCTGGTAACGGCGGTCGGCTTCATGCCGAACGGCTTCGCGCGCTCTACTGCCGGCGAATACACCAGCAACATGTTCTGGATCGTCGGCATCGCGCTGATCGCGTCATGGGTGGTCGCGGTGGTCTTCACGCCCTACCTAGGCGTGAAGATGTTGCCTGATTTCCGGAAGGTCGACGGCGGTCACGACGCGATCTACGACACGCCCCGCTACAACCGCTTCCGCCAGTTGCTGACGCGCGTGATCGCGCGCAAATGGCTCGTCGCCGGTTCAGTCGTCGGCCTTTTCGTACTGGCCATTCTCGGCATGGCAATCGTCAAGAAACAGTTCTTCCCGATCTCCGATCGTCCCGAAGTCCTGGTCGAGGTGCAGATGCCCTATGGCACGTCGATCTCGCAGACCAGCGCCGCCACATCGAAAGTCGAAGCCTGGCTCGCAAAGCAGAAGGAAGCGCGAATCGTCACCGCGTACGTCGGGCAGGGGGCGCCGCGTTTCTATCTGGCGATGGGGCCCGAGCTACCCGATCCATCATTCGCGAAGATCGTGGTCCGTACGGACAGTCAGGAGGAACGCGATGCATTGAAGGAGCGACTGCGGCGGGCCATCGCCGACGGTCTTGCACCCGAAGCACGCGTGCGCGTGACGCAACTCGTATTCGGTCCGTATTCGCCGTTCCCGGTGGCCTACCGGATCACGGGCCCCGATCCCGACAGGCTGCGCAATATCGCCGCCGACGTTCAGCGGGTGATGGACGGTAGCCCAATGATGCGCACGGTCAATGCCGACTGGGGCACGCGCTCGCCGACGCTACACTTCACGTTGCAGCAGGACCGTCTGCAGGCGGTGGGATTGACGTCCAGCGCCGTCGCACAACAACTGCAGTTCCTGCTCACCGGCGTGCCCATCACCGCCGTGCGTGAGGATATTCGAACCGTGCAGGTCATCGCACGCTCGGCCGGCGATGTGCGGCTCGACCCCGCGCGGCTCGGCGACTTCACGCTGGCCGGGGCGAATGGACAGCGCGTCCCGCTGTCGCAGGTCGGTAAGGTCGACGTGAGGATGGAGGAGCCGATCATGCGCTGGCGCGATCGCGTGCCGACGGTCACGGTGCGCGGCGACATCGCAGACGGTTTGCAGCCGCCGGACGTCTCGACTGCGATCACGAAGCAGCTTCAGCCCATCATGGCGAAGCTGCCAGGCGGATATCGGATCGAGCAGGCGGGTTCCATCGAGGAATCAGGCAAGGCGACGACCGCCATGTTGCCGCTATTCCCGATCATGCTGGCGATCACGCTGATCATCATCATCTTTCAGGTCCGCTCGATCTCCGCGATGGTGATGGTGTTCCTGACGAGTCCGCTCGGCCTGATTGGCGTGGTGCCGACGCTGATCCTGTTCCGGCAGCCGTTTGGCATCAACGCGCTGGTCGGCCTCATTGCGCTGTCGGGCATTCTGATGCGCAACACGCTGATCCTGATCGGGCAGATCCATCAGAACGAACACGCGGGACTGGATCCGTTCCATGCGGTCGTCGAAGCCACCGTGCAACGTGCCCGCCCGGTAATCCTGACGGCCATGGCGGCGATCCTGGCGTTCATCCCGCTGACGCATTCGGTGTTCTGGGGAACGCTCGCCTACACGCTGATCGGCGGCACGTTCGCCGGGACAATCCTGACGCTGGTGTTCCTGCCGGCCATGTATTCCATCTGGTTCAGGATCCGCCCCGCTACTACCCCAGGTTCACACAGGGGCCGAGGCGAGCAGGCACAGCCTTCCGAACAAAGGCAGCAGGCCGTGCTCGACGCCCGCAGTTAAAACAAGCTCAACCCACCGCATAGAAGGAAACCACCATGTCGAAATCCGCCGTTGTCGTTGTTACCGGCGTGTCATCAGGTATCGGACGCGCCACCGCCGAGAAGTTTGCCAAGCGGGGATGTCGGGTATTTGGCACCGTGCGCAGCATCGCAAAAGCGGCGCCTATCTCCGGAGTCGAGCTGATCGAGATGGACGTGCGCAACGATGCTTCCGTTCAATCTGGAATCCAGACTGTCATTGATCGTGCCGGACGTATCGAAGTGCTCGTCAATAACGCGGGCACCAGCCTGATCGGTGCCGTGGAGGAAACGTCAACCGCAGAAGCCGCGGCTCTGTTTGACACCAACGTCTTCAGCATTCTGCGCACGACACAGGCGGTACTTCCCCACATGCGGGCACAACGAAGCGGCCGGGTCGTCAATATCAGTTCGGTGCTGGGGTTTCTCCCAGCCCCGTATATGGGTCTCTATGCGGCGTCCAAGCATGCCGTCGAGGGGCTGACTGAGACAATGGATCATGAGGTGCGCCAGTTCGGCATCCGGGTATCGCTGGTCGAACCATCTTTTACGAAGACAAATCTGGACATCAACGCCCCTCTGGCAAGCTCGAAAATCGCCGACTATGACCGCGAGCGGGCCCTTGCATCGAGCGCAGTCGTCAATAGTGTCAAAGGTGCCCCCGCTCCCGACGGCGTGGCGAACACAATTGTTGAAGCGGCGCTTGGCCGCTGGCGTATGCGTCGTACGCCGGCGGGTGAGGCATCTCTGCTGAGCAAATTGCGGCGCTTCATGCCCTCCGGCCCCGTCGATGCAAGCTTGAGGAAATCATTCGGGCTCGTGTGAACTACTCTTTCCCGCCGCAGCGCGGCCTGCGCTGCACGTTCACTTGGCCCGGCCTTGCCGACGAGTGATTAGCTTCAGGCGTCCACGGTCATGACGACTTCGGCGCCTTGCAACGACCTCCGCGGCAGCACGAAAGTGTTGGCAAATGAGCCCGTACGCACCCGGAACCGCAGATATATGGAAACTCAGAATTGCGAGTCGTCGATGCTCGCCATCGGAGAAATCTCCACTCTCGCGCTGAACCACTTTTTCGCCCAGCGCGCAATGCGCGCTTTTTGGGCTTATTTTGACGAAGAGCTGCGGGATACCGACGTTAACGCCTCCCAGTTTTGTATGCTCGCCTTGCTGCATCAACGCGAGCCACTGACTTTCGGCGACATGGCAGTAGAACTGGCAATGGACCGGTCGAACCTGTCGGCCAATCTGGCGCCATTGTTCCGTCGCAAGCTTATCTCATCGATCAACCACAAAGGAGATCGACGGAAACGTCAGCTCGTCGTGACACCCGAAGGGCGAAAAGCCGCCGCTTCCGCGATGGTTCCCTGGTTGCGTGCCTATCAGAACACGTTTGAATTCGTGAGGCTAATTGATCTGGATTCAATGCGCGATCTTTTCTTCGCGCTTCGAGCATTCAATCAGGAAAGCAAATGAGCTGCTTTCCGCCGACCTGCTTAAATCGCGCCGCACAGGGTAACAGGCCGCTGCGATTTGCAGAGTACAGTCCGGTATATGAGCGTCACTCATTGTCCCGGACGATAGCCTGCAGATTTCGTTTAACGCGGGTCAGCAAATCCGTCAGATTTTCGCGGTCTTCAGCGCTCAGCCCTGCGAGGATACGCTCGTTCATCTGATCGCTGCGTACCTGCATTTCCTTAATCAGTTTCGTGCCCGCAGCCGACAAATAGATTCGCTTGGCGCGTCGATCAGAGTCATCTGCGCCACGCCGGACCAGGCCAGAAGCCTCAAGCCGGTCAATCAGTCCACCAAGAGCGGCCTTCCCCAGCTCTAGCAATTTCGCCAGATCACTTTGGATCATGCCGTCGTGACGAGCGAGATAAATCAACACCCACCACTGGGAGCGCGTGATATTCAGCGGCTTCATATAAGTGTCGTAGGCCGTGCGGCGCAGCCGTGAGACATCGTGCATCAGGAAGCCGAGCCGCTGATCCCAACCTTCTTCACGATTTTGCGGCGCAGCATTGTCTGCCGGCGCGCTCGCCTTCTTCTTGCGGGTGGGCAACTGTGCCTGTTGGTTCATCTGTCATCCTTGAATGTTCGCTTCCCCCGTTTCGGGCTGTCGAAGTTAAAGCCCTTTCACGGAAACCATGACATACATGTTTACGATATGTTAGCAGGCATTTCGGACGTCCCGCCACAGCGCCCTCCCCGGGCTTCGCCCCGTCTCAGGTGTTGTCGATGGCGAGTGGCGACTCCCGCGCGGCGCGCAACTGAGTTCGCTGCCGCGTAGGGATCCACTCGATCGTCGCGCAAAACTCCTACACCGTCAGGGACGTCAACACATAAGGCGAATATCGTCTTGACGTCATGGTCCTGCGACAGTATTGTATGCGTACATACGGTATGTAAGTCAGTCTATCAAGGCGCATATCGCAAGTCCTCCTAGAAGCTCGACTGCAGACAGTACATCAACAGTCGAAGGGTATGTGGACAAATAATATTGATGGAGACGATGCAGATGATACTTCGACATAGTGACGCCCCACTGTATGGCGTGCTGGCTGCTTTGGGAATCCTTGGCGCAGGCGTCCGATGGTACCTGGAGAACAATCCTTCGAACGATCTGATGGAATTCGTCATCTCCGTGAGCGCGGCCTTGTTCGTCTGTCTCGGAGCCACCGCAGTTGGAGGATTCGTGAGCTTAGCCATCGGCGAAAAAATCGGCTCCCAGCAGGACTTTTTTGCCTTCCTTGGCAGCATCGTCGGCGCGATCATGTTTTTTATGTGGGTAGTCGCATCCGGTTAGTGCGCTACAGCGGAAGTTTGCATCGGAGATACATTCTCGTTTCCCGTTCGCTACCCGCTCACCAGCGGCCCATTCGATCGTTACTCGCGGCAAGGGTGAGCCAACGTGACCTCGGCAGCTACGCCGATCTTTATAACTGCCGATGTCCTATTTCAGCACATCGAATAACGGAAATGAAAGGCGCTGAACACCGCTCATCAGAAACGCGAGCCACTAGGTGACGCCGTCATTCCTCGCACTATGTCAGGAGTTGGAGCATGGAAACGAAACCTTCTTTAGCCGTCATTGGTGGTACCGGTGACCTCGGATCAGGGCTTGCGCTTCGCTGGATCGAAGCGGGATACTCAGTGATCATCGGTTCACGCGATCGCGAAAAGGCAGCAGCAGCGGGCGACCAGCTACGCAGCATCCTCGCTGAGCGAGGCGTAGCTGACGCACCCCTCGCGGACATGGACAACGTCGCCGCAGCCGACGCTGCCGATATCGTCGTACTAACCGTCCCGTTCAGTCACCAGCAGAGCACGTTGGCGGCTATCAAACAGCATATCAACGGCAAGATCCTGGTCGACGTTACAGTACCCCTCGTGCCGCCAAAAGTCGGTACCGTCCAGTTGCCGGCGTCTGGCTCCGCCGGCCAGGCCGCGCAGGCCTTTCTTGGCGATACCGTGCGGGTGGTGTCGGCGTTCCAGAACGTTGCGGCCGATCACCTCAAGTCGGGGCACGAGCTCAACTGCGATGTGCTCGTGTGCGGCAACGACCCAGAAGCCCGCGCAGCGGTCGTGAAGCTTGTCGAAGCATGCGGAATGCGCGGCTTCCAGGCCGGCCCGATCAACAACGCCGCCGCGGCGGAAGCCCTCACATCCGTACTGATCACGATCAATCGCCAGTTCAAATGCCATGCCGGTATCCGCATCACGGGCACCTAGGAAGCGCGTCCCGGGACTGTAGGATCCTCGCCCTTGCATAACACGAGTAGGTGAGAACTGCCTCAAAACCGTACCCCAAGCGAGCCGAACGTGCCTACCCAGTTGACGCTAACCGCGCTGCCGGACATCCCGGCGATCGAGCCAGGAGATGACCTCCCGAAGATCGTCGCCGACGGCTATGCGAGAGCCGGGCTGACACCCACCCTCGGCGATGTCCTGATCGTCGCGCAAAAGGTGGTGTCCAAGGCGGAGGGCCGCTACGCACGGCTGTCGGAAATCACACCGTCTGCCGCCGCCCTCGAACTCGCCGCTGTCACCCAGAAGGATCCACGAGTGGTGGAGCTGATCCTGCGCGAATCGCGCGAGGTCGTGCGCCAACGGCCAGGAGTCGTCATCGTCGAGCACCGGCTGGGTTATGTACACGCCAATGCAGGCATTGACCGCTCCAACATCACGTCCGATGACAACGAGGATCCGCGCGTGCTGCTGTTGCCGGTGGATCCCGACAGGTCGGCTCAGGCCCTGCGCGATACGCTGCGCGCGCGCTACGACGTTGATATCGCCGTCATCGTCAACGACTCGGCCGGACGCGCGTGGCGTAACGGCGTCGTAGGCTTCGCCATCGGGTGTGCCGGCATCGAGCCGGTGCGCGACATGGTGGGCCATCCCGACCTGTTCGGGCGCAAGCTCGAACGTACGCAAATCGCCGTTGCCGATGAATTGGCCGCCGCCGGCTCTCTCTTGATGGGGCAGGCGGATGAAGGCACGCCGATCGTACTTGCGCGTGGGATCCGTTTCCGCTCCAGCAGCGCTGACGGCAAGGCATTGATTCGCGCGAAGAGCGAGGACCTGTTCCGATGAAAAACATCAGCACGATCGCGTTTTCCGGCGGCGTCGGAGGCGCGAAACTCGCCCTCGGCCTGGCACGCGCTCTGCCGCCCGAGGAACTGCTTATTGTCGGTAACACGGCCGACGATTTCGATCATCTCGGCCTGCATATATGCCCGGACCTCGATACGATCACCTATACCCTTAGCGGCAGAGCGAATCGCTCACAGGGCTGGGGCGTAGAGGGCGAGACATGGAACTGCCTGGAAGCACTGTCCGAGCTGGGTGGCCCGGACTGGTTCCGTCTCGGCGACCGCGACCTTGCAACACATCTATATCGCACACAGCGGCTGCGCGAAGGGGCTCGCTTGAGCGAGGTCACAGCGGAAATTTGCGTCGCCCTTGGCATTGCGCAGCGCGTGTTGCCGATGTCCGACGACCCCGTGAGTACCATCGTCGGCACTGCAGAAGGCGAACTGCCCTTTCAGGACTACTTCGTCCGTCACCGCTGCGAACCGCGTGTCACAGGTTTCCGCTTCGCGGGAGCGGACCGCGCCGCCATGCATCCCGAGCTGCGTACCGCATTTGACTCCCCTAATCTTCGCGCGGTGATTTTCTGCCCGTCGAATCCCTTCGTCAGTATTGCCCCCATGCTAGCAATTCCCGGCATGAAGGAGGCGCTGCGGTCCATCCACACACCTATCGTCGCGGTTTCACCCATCATCGGCGGCAAAGCCGTCAAGGGCCCTGCCGCAAAGATGATGAGCGAGCTGGGACTGCCGATTTCGTCGCTTGCAGTAGCACAGCACTACCGCGATCTGCTCACCTCCTTTATCGTCGACGAGACGGACAGCGATGAGGTCGCGCGCATACGCGAGCTGGGCCTCGGCTGCGAGGCGATGCCGACACTGATGAACAACGACGACGACAAACTGCGTCTTGCGCGGTCCGTGATCGCATATTGCCATGAGCTCTCGCGCTGACGTGATTTGGGCCGTTGTGCCCGTCAAAGACTTTGCGGTGGCGAAGAGTCGGCTGGCGGCCGCCCTGAGTCCCCCCGCCCGCGCCGGCCTCGCTCAAGCCATGTCCGAAGACGTGCTGTGCGCCCTGCAAAGCGCGAAGGTGGCTCAGCACGTTTGCGTGCTGTCGGATTCGCCGGCGGTCCAACAACTGGCAGCCCGCAACGGTGCGACCTGGCTTGACGAACGGAGCGTCGCTGCGGCACCGGGATTGAATGCTGCGATCGCTGGCGCCGCACGGGTCGCCGCCGCAAGAGGCGCGACTGCGCTGCTGGTCGTGCATGCCGACCTGCCGCTGCTGACGGCTCGTGCTCTCACGCATGTGGTTGATACCTGGACTCGTCTGCGCGGCACGGGGCGCGTCGTGCTTGCCCGTTCGCGCGATGGCGGTACAAACATCTGTCTGGCGGAGCAACCAGACGCGTTCACTTATCACTACGGGGTCGGCAGTCACGCGCGGCATGTCGACGAATGCTTTCTGCGGCATCGCGTCGTTGCCAACGTTGAGATGCCTGCCACTGCCCTCGACGTAGATACGGTAGACGATCTCGAGATGCTCAAGGACGCTGCACAAGCGAACGCATGCAGTTCACACACCGCCGCGTTTCTCGCGAAAATCGCCCCCCCGGTAGTCCGGAAAAAAATAGAGGCCGCACCATGACCGATATTCAAGCTGTTATTCGAGCCGCCGCGAGCGGGCATCTGCCATCCGCAACGGAGGCGCTCATGCTCGCGGCATGCAACGACATGCCGCTTATGCTGGCCGCGGCGACGGAAATTCGCGACCGTGGCGCGCGTAATGTCGTCACCTATTCCCGCAAGGTGTTCTTGCCCGTCACGCGGCTTTGCAGGGACGTCTGCCACTATTGCACATTTTCACGGCAGTCCCCTTCCGTCGATACAGCGTACCTGACGCTCGATGAGATGCTCGAGACAGCCCGCGCAGGTGCCCGCATGGGCTGCAAGGAAGCGCTGTTCACGCTTGGCGAAAAACCGGAACTGCGCTACCCGGCTGCGCGGGAAGCGTTGGACAAGCTCGGCTTCGAAACGACCATTGACTATGTGGCGCACGTTGCCGCAGCGGTGTTCAGGGAGACCGGCCTGCTCCCGCACGTCAACGCCGGCTGCCTGACCGATGAGGAGGTCACCAAGCTGCGCCGGGTGGCGCCTTCCATGGGCATCATGCTGGAATCCGCGTCCGACCGCCTCTGCCAGCGTGGCATGCCCCATTTCGGCAGTCCCGACAAAATCCCGGCAGCGCGGCTCGCCACGCTCGAGGCAGCGGGACGGCAAAACGTCCCCATGACTTCCGGAATTCTCATCGGTATCGGAGAAACCCGGCGCGAGCGCGTCGAAGCGCTCCTCGCGTTGCGAGATATACAGGATCGCTACGGAAATCTGCAAGAAGTCATCGTCCAGAATTTCCGTGCCAAAGCTGGCACGCCGATGGCTGACGCCGTGGAGCCCAGTCTCGACGAATTGTGCTGGACGATTGCAGTCGCCCGGATCATCTTTGGTTCGGACATGGGAATCCAGGCGCCTCCCAACCTTTCCCCCGGCGTGCTGCGTACACTACTGGAAGCCGGCATCAACGACTGGGGCGGCGTGTCGCCTTTGACTGCCGATTTCGTCAATCCCGAAGCCCCCTGGCCTCATCTCGAAGAGCTAACCCAGGAAACGCTGTCGAACGGAAAGTATCTGCAGGAGCGGTTGACCATCTATCCGCGATACGCCCTCGACACTGCCCGCTGGGTTGACGACGGGCTCCGTACGTCCATCCTTCGCAAGATCGACACCGAGGGCTTCGCGCGGATTGACGATTGGGTGGCAGGCGGTGAAGTGCCACCGCCGACAGCTGATCTCGCTTACCTGCGCGAAGCCGATCGTGCGCTGGTCAGCCCGGAACTCGACGAAATCGTCCGGCGTGCAGCCAAGGGCGGACCTCTAGGCGAGGAAGATGTAGTCCGCCTGTTTCAGGCACGGGGCGAGGACTTTGCCCACGTCTGCCACGCGGCAGACCAATTGCGGCGCGCCCAGTGCGGTGACACAGTGAGTTACGTGGTTACCCGCAATATCAACTACACCAACGTCTGCTACTTCCACTGTCAATTCTGCGCATTCTCCAAGGGCCAACGCATTCACCGCGGCGCCGGGTATGACCTTGATCAAGCCGAGATCGCCAATCGTGTTCGGGAAGCATGGGAACGAGGTGCGACAGAGGTTTGTCTGCAAGGCGGCATTCATCCTTCGTATACGGGGGAAAACTATCTCTCGATTCTTGAAACCGTCAAGGCAGCCGCGCCCGACATTCACGTCCACGCTTTCTCCCCACTCGAGATCTGGCAAGGTGCTCAAACGCTCGGCCTCCCGCTCGAGGAATACCTGTCGCGATTGAAGAACGCCGGCCTCGGCACGCTGCCAGGAACCGCGGCGGAGATCCTTGACGACGAAGTGCGGGCTACGCTTTGCCCTGACAAGCTGAAGACCGATCAGTGGCTGGAGGTGATGGGCGCCGCACATAGTCTGGGCCTCAAGAGCACGGCTACGATCATGTTCGGCCACATCGAGCGGCTGGAACACTGGGCCCGCCATCTTCTCCGACTGCGCAATCTCGCGGCCGACACCGGGGGCATCACCGAATTCGTCCCGCTTGCGTTCGTCCATATGGAATCGCCGATCTATCGCAAGGGCAAGTCACGCAAGGGCCCGACGTTTCGCGAGGCGTTGCTCATGCATGCCGTATCGCGACTCGTGCTCCATCCTCACATTGGGAACATTCAGGCATCGTGGGTCAAGATGGGGCCGGTCGGCGCACAGGCCGCGCTGAACGCCGGCGTCAACGATATGGGCGGCACGCTGATGAACGAGTCGATCACGCGGGCCGCTGGAGCGGTTCATGGCCAGGAGATGACGCCCAAGGCACTGTCGGCGCTCATCAGGTCTGCAGGACGGGTACCTCGGCAGCGGACCACCGTATACGGTACGGCGCCCGAAGAACGGGTCGCGGCCGCCGGCGCAGCCCACGTCGGTCGGAGCGACTCAACAACCATCAGGATAGTTCAGGTCTCCACTCCTGGATGATGAACACCTGCAGCAGGGAACGCGACACCTATATCGCATCGGCTCTGTGTTCACTTGCCAGGAAGCCCCCCCGGCCCGGGCAAGCGACCCGGGCAAGCGACGCTGATAGCAGCTAGCTGTCCACGAGCACGTCGTTACGAATGGCTTCCATAAACCGTCTCTTAGCACGGTTCGGATCACTTCGTTCCGCAGAAGCGAGGGACGGGATACACGAATTCTGAAATGCTGAAAGAACCTGGAGTAACAGAGGGACTGCGATGAAGCGACGCACTCGATCGATTCTAATGCTCACGGCCGCGGGTTTCGTAATCGTCGCCGGTTTCGTGTTTCTCACTCAGGATCCCCCGGCCAAGGAGCCATGCATCTATTATCAAGGCGTGTGCGTTGATATGCACGCTCTCATGGCAGGAGCACCTCGTCGTCTGTTACCGTGACCAAGGCCTAATTAACGCTCGGCGCAATGTTGAGCGTAGCGCGGATGCCTTTTGGTCTTGAGCCTCACAGGCGTTCGAATATCGCAGCGATTCCCTGGCCGCCGCCAATGCACATCGTGACGAGTGCGTATCGGCCACCGATGCGATGTAATTCGTAGATTGCTTTCGTGGCAAGAAAGGCGCCTGAGCAACCGATAGGATGACCCAATGCGATGGCGCCTCCGTTAGGATTTGTCTTTTCCATGTCTAACTCAAGCGCGCGTGCTACCGCAATAGCCTGCGCCGCAAAAGCTTCGTTGCTCTCGATGACGTCCATCTCATGGAGCGCAAGTCCGCTCTTTTTCAAGGCTAGCCGCGTGGCGGGAATCGGCCCTTCGCCCATGATTTCGTTGGGCACGCCAGCCACTGCGTAAGACACTAGCCTGGCGATCGGCTGATGACCGGCCGCGGCCGCCGCCGTGGAATCAGCAATCACGAGGAAGGCGGCTCCGTCGTTGATGCCCGATGCGTTGCCGGCGGTAACCGACCCGTCCTTCTTGAACGCCGCTTTCATCGCAGCAAGGATATCCAGCGATGTATTCGGTTTCACGTGCTCGTCGGTGTCGAAGATCACCTCCCCCTTTTTCGTTCGCTTGACGATCGGGACGATCTGCGATTTAAAACGCCCCTCCGCGATTGCCCGTGCCGCCCGGCGATGCGATTCAACGGCCAACAGATCCTGCTCTTCACGCGTTATACCCCACTTGGCGACCAGGTTCTCGGCAGTAATGCCCATTTGACCCACGCCGAACGGATCGGTCAATGTGGCGACCATCATGTCGACGACTTGGGTGTCGCCCATGCGTGCGCCCGAGCGCATTGCGGTGGACAAATAGCCGCCTCGACTCATCACCTCGACGCCGCCGCCGATGCCGAAGTCGCAGTCACCGAGCAACACGCTCTGGGCACTCGTTACGATGGCCTGAAGACCGGATGAGCAGAGCCGGTTCACCGACATCGCAACCGAATCCATGGGCAGTCCAGCGTTGATGGCGGCCACGCGCGCCACGTAGGCGAATCGGCTGTCGGTGGGAATCGTAGTGCCCACCGTCACATAGTTGACCGCGAGCGGGTCGACACCGGAGCGCGCAACGGCCTCTTTCATTACGATGCCGGCAAGCTCAGGGGGGTCTATGTCGGCGAGAGATCCGCCGAAACTTCCGATTGCCGACCGAACCGCCGAAAGGACCACCACGTCACGCTTGCTCACGATTACCTCCTCGCCCATTAAATGATGGAAAATCGGCCCATTCGTCAGCCGCCGCCTTTGGGCCTTTGCGTCATGCAAGCGCGGCAGTGAAGTCGTCTTTGACGCGACGAGCGCGTCAAAACAAAGAATTCGTCACGCCGCCATCGACCACCAGGCTTTGCCCGGTGATGTAATTACTTTGCTCAGCGCAAAACATCGCTGCGATGCAACCAAAGTCGTCGGCCGAACCGAACCGGCCCGCAGGAATCGGGATCGATCGTACTGCCTCGGCAATCTCCACATCTACATCCGTGCCGTTCGCGACTGCCTTAGCACCATAGATCGCGCGGATCCCATCCGTATCGTGCATCGCAGGAAGTAACGTGTTGATCGTGACGTTGTACTGAGCGACCTGTCGAGCCACCGCGACAGAGTAATTTGTCAGTGCCGACCGTGGCGCGCCCGACAAGATTCGCCACGGGTGGGGGAACTTGGCCGCTGCGGTCGCGATGTTCAAGATGCGCCCCCACCTGCGGTCAGCCATGCCGTCGACCACGCACCGCATGAACTCGACCGGAGAAATGATCGTGAGCTCGAAATTGCGACGCCAGTCATCCTCTGAAATCGAGCGAAAATCCTCGATGTACGGTGGTGGCGAACAAGTGCCAACAAGGATATCCGGCTCTGGGCAGCGGGCTAGAATTCGCGCCCGCCCTTCTGCCGTCGCGTGGTCTGCGACTATAGCTTCCACCTTCGCGCCGGTGGTGCGACGGATCGCTTCGCAGGCATCGTTTAACCTTGCTTCGTTACGAGCCGAGATGAAAAGCTCGACGCCTTCGCGAGCCAGCGCACATGCTGTTCCGAGACCAAGGCCGGCGCTCCCTCCGTTGATAATCGCTTTTCGCCCTCGAATACCCAGATCCATTTCGTTCCTTCCGTATAAGCGACAAAAATCGATCGCTGGACGTTCTACCGTTGGACTTCCGCCGATTCGAGCTTACGCGATTGGAGACGCTCACAGATATGGGCGACAACCGCATCGCACTGAATCGTTGAAACTATCCAAGCAACCCAAGCGCCGCCTTCAGATGACCAATCCGGGTGGGATAGTAGGCCTTGAGTGCCATGTTCACGTCCGCGGCATGTTCGCTATAAAGATCCAAGCCGGCCACCCAGTCGATGCGAGTGGAAGTCGCGCTAAGCGGTGTCAGCGTAATGCAACCCTTTACGCCAATGTTCGCTGGTCGGCTGCATTCGACAACCGTGTACTTGATGACGTGCTCAAGACCGTCCAGGCGCTCGAGCCGCTCGGTCGCCCACCAGTCATGGAAGTGCACCGTCCGTAGTGCGCCGACACCGTCGCCAACGGTCTGGCACCGAATGACTTCCGGGTGCCAGCACTTGAGTCCGCCAAAGTCGGCGACGATCGTCCACACTCGCTCGATAGGCGCCTTGATGAAATCAGTGACGACAATGGTCATTGCATGGCCTCGATTGGTCAGACTCGCGACCAGGTCAGGCTGTCGCTTATCAACAGCCGTATTATGACTCTACAATATGATATTGTACAATACTTTATATGGCGATCTGCATCGTTGTGGCGTGACGATCGCGCGTCGACGCAGCGGCATCCTTCGGTGGGCCGATCCCGGCTCCTTCTTGCGTGGGGCACTTCGTGAAAATTGGCATATCAATAGCGAATAACTGGGGCGTCATGGATGCGTCGAGGCTTATAGATCTTGCGGTCCGTGCGGAGGAGCGCGGGTTTTCCTCAGTTTGGACATCCGAGCATCTCGTCAACGTCGACTACGTGCGCGCGAGAATCGGCGACCGTCCGTACTATCATCCACTGGCCATGCTCTCTGCGGTCGCGTCCCGCACCCGGCAAATCGCTTTAGGTACGTCCGTCCTCGTCGTGCCTTTTCACCACCCTTTGGATCTTGCCAAGTACGTGGCAACGCTCGATCAGATCTCCTGTGGGCGCGTGATACTAGGCGTCGGCGTCGGAAACGTGCGCGAAGAGTTCGACGTCATAGGCGTGCCGTGGGAACAACGCGGCGCGATCATGGACGAATCGCTCGATGTCTTGCGGGCCGTCTGGAGTCAACACTCTTCGAGCCACCAAGGCGCCCGGTGGAATTTCAGCGGCGTGCATACATCCCCTAAGCCGTTCCAAGAGCGCCGGATTCCGATGTGGATCGGAGGCATGAGCGAAGCAGCGCTGCGTCGCTGCGTCCGGGTGGGTGACGGCTGGCATCCTACCGGGCTCACTCCGCAAGAGGTTTGCATGCAGACAGCGTCAATGCGTAAAATCGCGGCCGCGGAAGGTCGAGATGCCAACTCCCTCGATGTTTGCATGCGGTTCAACATCGCACTTGACGACGTCGCGGTGACGGACACGGAGCTCCGGTCGACGATCAAGGGCTATGACGCCGATCGCATCGTCGCGATTGCAGCCGAATACGCCAATGCGGGCGCCACGCATTTCATATACGCCCTCAATTCCCACGACCCAGATACGCTTGAAAAGACCGTCGATGCTTTAGCGGCCGATCTACTGCCAAGTTTCCCGAATTCGTAGCGACGTCCACGCAACTCGACATGCCCAGAACGGGCCACCATGAGTTCGAACCTGCCGACTGCATCGCTCTTTCGCCAGTTCAACAAGGAGAACTCGTAGTGGAGCTGCACCTGCGGCCAGCACGTACAGTAGGGCGCCTCCCCGGCCATTCGAGACGCGAACACGCCATGAGACCTGCCCCTGAGCCTGTCGACGCGTCGCTGAACGTCGTTTATTCTCGCGGAAGGTCGGGATGCACCGACATCATGCCCCCGTCGACAACCAACTCGGCGCCCGTAATGAACGGTGCTTCGTCCGAAGCAAAAAAAACTGCCGCCGCGGCAACCTCCTCGGGCCGGCCCATGCGCCCCATGGGGGCCATCGCGTTCAGCGCCTTCATGATTGGGACCATATCGGTCCCCCCGGGCACGGCATGCGAAAAAATAGCCGTGTCGATCGGCCCAGGATGGATGGAATTGCACCGAATGTTTGTCTTGGCCTGAGCACACCAAACAGCGACCGCCTTCGTTAGATTCCGCACCGCTGCCTTTGTGGTGCTGTATGCGATGTCATGACTCAACGCGACGTATGACGCAGTAGACGCCGTGTTGATAATGGAGCCGCAAGAACCTCCCGGATTCCGGCGCATCAACTTGACGGCGTGGTGGCAACCGAGCAGTACCCCAGTCTGATTGATCGAAATTAGTCGATTCCATACAGCAAGATCGATCTGTTCCACGGTGTTTTCGCCGCCGACAACGCCCGCGTTGTTGAATAGAACATCAAGGCGCCCAAAGCGTTTCTCCACCAGGGCAGCCAAGCCTATCCAGTCTTCATTGCTCGCAACGTCGAGGCGTGCGAAGGTCGCACCCGTTTCCTTGGCCACTTCGCCGCCAAGATCCTCCTGGATATCGGCCACGAAGACTTCCGCACCTTCGGCTCGAAATCGCTTTACTGTGGCAGCGCCCATCCCCGATGCACCGCCCGTGACAATCGCTATCTTTCCAGCCAGACGTCCCGTGCCCATCTGCGTCCTCACTTACCGTTTGTTCAGAACAAGGGACGTCGCAGACTCAAGCAAACCGAGGCTCGCACGACCCGCCACCCAAACCAGTCACCGCCAACCCCATTCGATCCGCCAGCGCCGGATAGAACATCGGTGGTCGATAGCGACAATGGTATTGCACCATAACATATTGTAGAGTTCCAACGGCTAGCCGCGGTCGATGAGACACACGTGACGCAATCCGACTCTGCTTGCAGCGGCACGCACGCATACTTTGATTGCGGATAGAAACGCAGTTCCGCAGTCCACTGAGCTCACAAGGAGCGTGACCTCGCACTGAGGCCGCGTGCGTCGCGACCGCCTACGATCGGTGCGCGTCGCGGCGCAGTTCCCCCTCCATTACAATTTATCGCCATGATCCATGATCTACGCCACTGGGCAGCGCGCCACCCCGAGCAAATCGCCGTACAGATC
>DASVNP010000325.1:0-3687 GCA_036383775.1 Paraburkholderia sp.
CTCACGATCTTCGGCCGCACGTTCCTGATCGGGATGGCGGTCACCCTGTTCGCGCTGCTGCTCGCCTATCCGCTCGCGTACCGGGTCTCGCGGCTGTCGGAGCGCCATGCGAATCTCGTGATGATCCTGGTGCTGATTCCCTTCTGGACCTCAGTGCTCGTGCGTGTCGCCGCGTGGATCGTACTGCTGCAAAACGACGGGCTCGTCAACAAGGCGCTGACCGGCAGCGGGCTGATCGCGCAACCGCTGGCTCTGATGTTCAAACGCGTCGGCGTGTACAACTCGATTACACACATCCTCTTGCCATTCATGATCCTGCCGCTCTACAGCGTGATGAAGTCGATTCCGCCGACCTACCAGCGCGCGGCCGTATCGCTCGGCAGTCATCCGTTCGCGGCGTTCTGGCGTGTGTACGTGCCGCAGACCTATCCGGGCCTCGCCGCCGGCGCGCTGCTCGTGTTCATTCTCTCGATCGGCTACTACATCACCCCCGCACTGCTCGGCGGCCCGGACGACCAGATGGTCAGCTATTACGTCGCCTACTACACGAACAATACGATCAACTGGGGCATGGCATGCGCGCTCGGCGGGTTGCTGCTCGCGGCAACGCTGGTGCTGTACGCGGTGTACGGCCGGTTCACACGCTCAAAACTCAGCCTCAGTTGAGCCGACGATTACGCGAAACAAGGAAGGAGAATCCGACCATGAAACTTGCCAGGCCGCTTTTCGCGCCGCATATGTCGTTCGCCGAGCGGGTGTGGTACGTCGCGCTGCGCGTGCTCGTCGTGCTGACGCTGCTGTATCTGATCCTGCCGGTCCTCGCAATCGTGCCGCTGTCGTTCTCGTCGGGCACATTTCTCGTCTATCCGATTCCGGGCTTCTCGATGCGCTGGTACGAGCACCTGATCAGTTCGGACGAGTGGCGGATGGCCGCGAAAAACAGTTTTATCGTCGCGCCGTCGGCGACCGTCGTCGCGACCGTGCTCGGTACGCTCGCTGCGATCGGCCTCACTAAGGCCGACTTCCGCGGCAAAGGTCTGCTGATGGCTGTGCTGCTCTCGCCAATGATCGTGCCGGTCGTCGTGGTCGGCGTCGGCATGTACCTGTTCTTCGCCCCACTCGGACTCGCGAACACCTACACCGGCCTTATCGCCGCGCATGCGGCGCTCGGCGCCCCGTTCGTCGTCACGACCGTCGCGGCAACACTGCAGAGCTTCAACCATAACCTCGTGCGTGCGAGCCTGTCGCTGGGTGCAAATCCGGTTGAGACGTTCTTTCGCGTCACGCTTCCGGTGATCGCACCTGGTGTGATGTCGGGTGCGCTTTTCGCCTTCGCGACTTCGTTTGACGAAGTGGTGGTCACGCTGTTCCTCGCAGGCGCCGACCAGACGACGCTGCCGCGTCAGATGTTCACTGGCATCCGCGAGAACATCAGCCCAACCATCGCTGCGCTGGCGACGATCCTGATCCTGTTCTCGACGAGCCTGCTGCTCGCGCTCGAATGGTTACGCGGACGTCACGCGAGAGCCATTGTTGCGTGACATGCGGCGACACGGTGACGGCCTGGGTGCGTAGCGGGCCCCTCCATCGAGAAGTGCCCGCTGTCGCACGGGACGCGATGCCTAACGGGCTGCGACCGCCTGAATTTCCACGAGCAGGTTGGGCTCCGCCAGACCGGCGACGATGACCATGGTGGTAGCGGCGGCGTGACCGGCCACTCGCCGCTCGCGCTCTTTTCGATAATGAGGCACGAGGTCCGGCCGGGTGATAAAGCCGTCGACCTTGACCAGATCGGTCACGCCCATACCGGCATCGGCCAGCACCGCCAGCAGATTGTCCCAGGCCAGTTCGATCTGCTTCACAGGGTCATCGGGAACGATGCCATCAGTCGTAACGCCAACCTGGCCCGAGACATACAGCCAGCGCGCGTCGGCCGGCACCGATGCGCCATGACTGTAGCACGAGAACGGTGGCGCAATTCCAGCAGGATTATGCAATTGAATGGTCATGGTTAACTCCTTCTGTTCTAAAGGTTTCGGTGAGGACGGCTCTTGACCCGCTTTGAGCGATTGCGACTTGATTACCATCTAGGACACTCAAAATACCGAACGTATTTATAAATAAGCAGTCCATAATTTATGTCGCCAAGCGTAAGGAACCAAAACGCAATCTCACTCCCGGGCCATGCCCAAACGAAGCGATTGCCCGCCGAACGCCCTTGGCGCGTCGGCAGAGACGCACGGCGCTCGAGAAAGAAGAATATATCCACTATTGAAGAAATGTCAACGGTAGAGAAAGCTATTCAGGCGGTCAGTTTGCCCCTTTACCGCTCGATCAACACTGAACTGCTATAAGAGTCTCCAACCGCAACGACGACTTCTGAGGTACATCCGTCGCTCTCTGTACAGAACCGTCCGGTAGATGGTCACCGCCCTAAGCCGACGGTGGCAGATTAAGAACGTGCGCCCGTTCCAGTTCGCGTTGCCGGCATTCGCGACCAGTTGTCAGCGAGTGTCAGTTTTCATTATTGGCGAATGAGTCTTCTCGCCCCGGAGCGGTCACTCGAATGGGTATTCCCGAGTGACCGTTTTTTGGCACCCATCCGGTCCGTGTTGCCCACCACCTGACTTCAGCGCATGCAAGACCGTGCCCGATCTTCTGACGCTAGCGCGCGACAAAACAGTGTCAACGCCACAGCTTTCGCCTCAGACTAGGTGCAGAAATGCCATTGAAGAGGTCAAAGCTGACACGAAAAACGGGTGTCATCGACGCGCCGTGTCGACGAGTATCGGCCGCGCAGGCTGCGAGCTGGTAACGGTGCTTAAACCGTCGACCGTGCGTGAACCCGGGTCACTGTGTCATGCTTATGCGACTCCCCATTTTGTTGTCCTGTAACCAGGAGCCGATTAGTGCGAGGGAGCCGACGTGCACAGACGCCGCACGATGGAAACGAGTTCGTGGGGAGAGGTACCTTTCCTGCAGTACCCGTCCAGGCTCCCGCTGGCTGGATTTGCCATGACCAGTCGTTTCTCAGCGCATGTGTAAGCCAATATGTATGGGCCAGGAGCCAGAACACAATGTCTGATTGCCTCGGCGGTATCGAAACCGTCGCGCTGCGGCATCCAGATGTCCAGGAGAACCAGGTCCGGCAACCAGTTCTTGATTGTTTCCAAAGCGTCGCCACAACCGCCAGCAACCCGTGCCTCCATGCCATCAAGTGCGAGATAGGTCGCAGTCGCAATGGCGGCGCCGCGATAGTCGTCGACGACCAGAACACGTGTCGCAGCAATTCTATGGTTCTCGCCTTGGTTACGCGGATGAGACGTCAACATGTAGACCCTCCACTAGCTCGATTTTTTTGCTGCCGAGTTGCAAGCGACGCTTGGTGTTCCCGCTGCCAGGGCGACGGGCGCTGTACCGACTACGGAGCAAAACGCATACCGCGCATAACGGCACGCGCGAACACTGCCGTTGCACATCCAACTGTGGAATTACTGGCTTGCCTTCAAAATGGGGCGACCGGCGGACCCAAATCAAGCGCGGAACATCATGGCGACCCATTGAACGTGCGTGGAACTTTCGACGCGGTATGGCTGACGAGTCAGGTGCCGATGCCTGAAAACAAACACTGATTCTCGATGTAACTATCGGGGCATCATCGCCGTCTATTTGCTACCAATCCAACGG
>DASVNP010000326.1:0-8784 GCA_036383775.1 Paraburkholderia sp.
AAGATCCAGATGGCCCTACTGCAAATCTCCGAACCCGGCATGGCGCCGGCGCCCCATCAGCGGCGTCTGGCGGTCGGTATCGATCTCGGCACCACCAATTCCCTCGTTGCCGCCGTGCGCAGCGGCGTGCCCGACGTATTGCCCGATGCGGACGGCCATGCGCTGCTGCCGTCGGTGGTACGTTATCTGGAGCAGGGCGGCCGGCGCATCGGCCGCAAGGCCAAGGCGGAAGCGGCGAGCGATCCGCGCAACACCATCGTCTCGGTCAAGCGCTTCATGGGTCGTGGCAAGGCGGAAGTGGAAGGCGCCGAAAACGCGCCGTACGATTTCGTCGACGCCCCCGGCATGGTGCAGATCCGCACCGTCGACGGCGTGAAGAGCCCGGTCGAAGTGTCGGCCGAAATTCTCGCGACGCTGCGCCAGCGCGCCGAGGACACGCTTGGCGACGAACTAGTCGGCGCGGTTATCACGGTGCCGGCTTACTTCGACGAAGCCCAGCGTCAGGCCACCAAAGACGCCGCGCGTCTGGCCGGGCTGAACGTGCTGCGTTTGTTGAACGAGCCGACCGCGGCCGCGATCGCCTACGGTCTCGACAACGGCGCCGAGGGGCTGTACGCGGTGTACGACCTCGGCGGCGGCACCTTCGATCTGTCGATTCTCAAGCTCACCAAGGGCGTGTTCGAAGTGCTCGCGGCGGGCGGCGATTCCGCGCTCGGCGGAGACGATTTCGACCACGCGCTGTATCGCCATGTGCTGGAGCAGGCGGGTATCGCGCCGCATTCGCTGGCGCCGGAAGACGTGCGTCTGCTGCTGGACAGCGTGCGCGTGACCAAGGAGGCGTTGTCGGATGCGCCGAATGCCACTCTGCAGGCAACGCTCTCGAGCGGCGCTCAGATCGATCTGACGATCGCTGAGGCCACTTTCGAGTCCATCACTCAGGCGCTGGTGCAGCGCACGCTCGGCCCGACGAAAAAGGCCCTGCGCGATGCCCGCGTCACGACCGGGGAAATCAAGGGCGTGGTGCTGGTAGGCGGCGCAACGCGCATGCCGGTGATCCGCCGCGCGGTCGAGTCGTTCTTCGGCCAGCCGCCGCTGATCAATCTCGATCCGGATCAGGTTGTCGCGCTCGGCGCGGCGATTCAGGCCGATCTGCTCGCGGGCAACCGCGGCGCGGACGGCGACGACTGGCTCCTGCTCGACGTGATCCCGCTGTCGCTCGGCGTGGAAACCATGGGCGGCCTGACCGAGAAAATCATTCCGCGCAATTCGACGATTCCGGTCGCGCGCGGGCAGGATTTCACGACTTTCAAGGACGGCCAGACGGCCATGGCGATCCACGTTGTGCAAGGCGAGCGCGAGCTCGTCAGCGACTGCCGCTCGCTCGCGCGTTTCGAGCTGCGCGGCATCCCGCCGATGGCCGCCGGCGCGGCGCGCATTCGCGTGACCTATCAGGTGGACGCGGACGGCCTGCTGTCCGTGTTCGCGCGCGAACAGGGCTCGGGTGTCGAGGCGTCGGTGGTGGTCAAGCCGTCCTACGGCCTCGCCGACGACGACATCGCCAGAATGCTCGAAGAGAGCTTCTCGACCGCTGAAGTCGACATGCGGGCGCGCGCGCTGCGCGAAGCGCAAGTCGAAGCACGCCGGCTTGCAGAAGCGACCGACGCGGCGCTCGCCGCCGACGCCGAGCTGCTCGACGAGAACGAGCGCGCCGAACTCGATGCACTGCTCGTCGCGTTGCGCAACGTCGAGCAAAGCGAGGACGTCGACGCGATCGAGACCGCCACCAAAAAGCTCGCCGAAGGCACCGACGAATTCGCCGCGCGCCGCATGAACAAGGGCATTCGCCGCGCACTTGCAGGGCGCAAGCTCGACGAGATCTGAGTCCGATCCGCGCGCTTGTGGCAGCGCCAGGCGGGCCACCCGGATCGCCCGCCGTCGGAAAGCCGAACCGCGCCACGCGGACTTAAAAAGTCCGCGTGGCGCCAGTAAAATGGTACGGAGCCTGTTTGTGGCCGCCGTGCCGCAGACCCAAACGGAAAATGTATGCCTCAAATCGTTGTGCTGCCTCACGTCGAACTGTGCCCGGAAGGCGCGGTGATCGATGCCGTGCCCGGCAAGAGCATTTGCGACAGCCTGCTCGAGCACGGCATTGAAATCGAGCACGCGTGCGAGAAGTCCTGCGCGTGCACGACCTGTCACGTGATCGTGCGTGAGGGTTTCGCCGCCTTGACGCCCTCCGAGGAAGACGAGGACGATCTGTTGGACAAGGCGTGGGGGCTCGAACCGGCCTCGCGCCTGTCATGCCAGGCCGTCGTGCCGGCCGAGCAGGATCTGGTTGTCGAAATCCCTCGCTACTCCATCAATCACGCGAAGGAAAATCACTAACAGGAGGATGCAGCCATGAAGTGGACCGATACGCAAGACATCGCGATGGCCCTGACTGACAAGCACCAGGACATCGATCCGCAACAGGTGCGCTTCACCGACTTGCACCGCTGGGTCACCGAACTGGAAGGATTCGACGACGATCCTAACCGGTCGAACGAAAAGATCCTCGAGGCGATTCAGGCTGCATGGATTGAAGACGCGGATTACTGAGCGCGTTGTCGTGGCGTAGTTCGATGTTGCCGCGATGCTGCTGATGTGTGCGAGTGACATACGCTCCGGCAGCGGCAAAGAAAAAGGCGATTCCAATGGAATCGCCTTTTTTACGCCCGCCGAAAACAGCGTCTGCTGGAGCGAAACTTAGCCCGCCACCAGCGTGCCGTTCTCGACACGCACGCGCTGGCCTTGCGCGAACGGCGGCGCGTCGTGGTACGTGAAGTAGCGCGTCTTGCCGCTTTCCATCCGCACGCGGACCGAATAAGACGTCGTGCTGCGGATGTGCTTTTCCACCGAGTTGCCGGCGAAGCCGCCGCCCAGCGCGCCGAGCACCGTCATCGCGGTACGGCCGTTGCCGCTGCCGAACTGGTTGCCCACGACACCGCCGGCCAAAGCGCCGCCGACTGCGCCGATACCGGTGCCATGACCTTCCTGGCGCACAGCCGAGATGGCTTCCACCGTGCCGCACGTCGAACAGTAGGCGGGTTGCGCCGGCTGTTGCTGGGCGTAATTCGGTGCCGGCTGGGCGGCTTGCTGTTGCGCGTATTGCTGTTGTTGCTGCGGTTGTTGCGCCGGCACGCGTTGCTGCTGTTCAGCCTGCTGTTGCGCAGCCTGTTGCTGTGCGGCCTGTTGTTGCGCGGCCTGCTGCTGCGCAGCCTGTTGCGCAGACGGGCCGGCCGGCGCCGCTGAGTCGACCACGCCCGAAGGCGTGCTTTGCGTGGCAACTTGCGCCGCTTGCGTCTGACTGTTTTGCGCGTCGGTGCTGGACGCCTTCGGGAACAGACCCGTAACGGCCGCTGTGGCCGCCAGGCTGGCGATGATCACGGCACCGGCGGCAGTCGCGACGAGAGGGTGAATCCGGCGCGGTTGCGTGGGCGGCGTGGATTGCGTAGTGGGTTGCGTGTTGGGGTTGTCCATATTGGCCTCCGTCTTTGGCAGAGTAGACTTTTGGTGGCTTTTAGAGATACACAGTGTCGGACAAATCGATTCTGTAAGGGTTTCAATTTGTAACGATTTGCCCGCAATCATCGCGACGAGTTCGCGTCGAAGGTTCCGCTGGGCGGCGGGGTGCCGCTTACCTGCAAGCGCTCGCGCAATGAGCATAATTCGCCCATTTGTCGCATGACATGCAGCTTTTACCGATGGTTACAAACCGTCAGGTGAGCGCAACACGCTTTCTCACGCGCCATCAATGAAAACGCCCGGCATGGAGCCGGGCGTTTGGTCGGGTACAACTCGTTTGATGCGGGTCGCGTAACGATCAGTCTTCGCGGCGCAGATGCGGGAACAGAATCACGTCGCGGATGCTCGGGCTGTCGGTCAGCATCATCACCAGACGGTCGATGCCGATCCCGCAACCGCCGGCCGGCGGCATGCCGTATTCCAGCGCGCGAATGTAGTCCGCGTCGTAGAACATTGCTTCTTCGTCGCCGGCGTCTTTCTGGTCGACCTGCTTCTTGAAGCGGGCGGCCTGATCTTCCGGATCGTTCAGCTCCGAGAAGCCGTTGGCGATCTCACGGCCCGTGATGAACAGCTCGAAGCGCTCGGTGATGCCGTCGAACTTGTCCGATGCGCGCGCGAGCGGCGACACTTCGATCGGGTAGTCGATGATGTACGTCGGCTCCCACAGTTGCGACTCGGCGGTTTCCTCGAACAGCGCCAGTTGCAGCGAACCCACGCCTGCATTCAGGAACTGCGGCTGCGACGCGTCCACGCCGAACTTCTTCAGTTCGGTGCGCAGGAACGCGCTGTCAGCGAGTTGCTCGTTCGTGTATTGCGGAGCGTACTTCTGGATCGCCTGGGTGATCGTGAGGCGATGGAACGGCTTGGCCAGGTCGAGCTCACGGCCCTGATAGGTGATCGTGGCGGTGCCCAACGCGTCGATCGCGGCCTGGCGGATCAGCTGCTCGGTGAAGTCCATCACCCACTGGTAATCGGTGTACGCCGCGTAGAACTCGATCATCGTGAATTCCGGATTGTGGCGCACGGACACGCCCTCGTTGCGGAAGTTACGGTTGATCTCGAACACGCGCTCGAAGCCGCCCACCACCAGCCGCTTCAGATACAGCTCCGGCGCAATGCGCAGAAACATCTGCATATCGAGTGCGTTGTGGTGCGTGGTGAACGGCTTGGCCGCCGCGCCGCCCGGAATCGGATGCAGCATCGGCGTTTCGACTTCCATGAAGTCGGCGTTCGCCATGAAATTGCGGACCGACGCAATCGCCTTGGTGCGCGCCATGAAGGTCTTGCGCGTTTCCGGTGTGACGATCAGATCGACGTAGCGCTGGCGGTACTTCATTTCCTGATCGGCGAGACCGTGGAACTTGTCCGGCAGCGGACGCAGCGACTTCGACAGCAGGCGCAGCTCGGTGCAACGCACCGAGAGCTCACCCTTGTTGGTGCGGAACAGCACGCCGCGCGCCGCGACGATGTCGCCCATGTCCCACTTCTTGAAGGCGTCGTACGTTTCCTGGCCGACGTCGGCGGGCGTGATGAAAAACTGGATCTGACCCGAGCCGTCGCGCACCGTCGCAAAGCTCGCCTTGCCCATCACGCGCTTGAGCATCATGCGGCCGGCGATGGCGACTTCGAGCGGATTCGCCTCGAGTGCTTCCTTGTCGGCATGCTCGTACTGCGCTTGCAGATCTTCGGCGTGGTGCGTGGGACGGAAGTCGTTCGGATAGGCGACGCCTTGCTCACGCAACTCGCGCAGCTTTTCGCGGCGCTCGGCCATGATCTTGTTGTCGTCCCCCTCGGGCACGACATTAGGCTGGGCCGCATTCGGCTGGGTCGATTCGGTCATGATGATTTGGTATTCGGTGGCCCGCACAGGAACGGCTCGCATGCGGGGTAGCCAGTCAGTAAAAACCTCAGGCGGATAAAAAGAAGCGGCGCGGCGGTGCGGGCCGCGCCGGTTGCGCTCTGGTCTTGCTCGGGTCGTGCTTACACGCCTTGCTTCAGGCTTGCGCTGATGAACGGATCGAGGTCGCCGTCGAGCACGCTCTTGGTATTGCTGATTTCCACGTTGGTGCGCAGATCCTTGATACGGCTATTGTCCAGCACGTATGAGCGAATCTGATGACCCCAGCCAACATCGGTCTTGCCGGCTTCGAGCTTGTCCTGCTCTTCCTGACGCTTGCGGATTTCCGCTTCGTACAGGCGCGATTTCAGCATGGCCATGGCTTCGGCACGGTTGCGGTGCTGCGAGCGGTCGTTCTGGCACTGCACGACGATGCCCGACGGCATGTGCGTGATACGCACCGCGGAGTCGGTCTTGTTGATGTGCTGACCGCCCGCGCCGGACGCGCGATACGTGTCGATACGCAGGTCGGCCGGGTTGATGTCCACTTCGATCGAGTCGTCGATTTCCGGGTACACGAACACCGACGAGAACGACGTATGACGGCCGCCCGACGAGTCGAACGGCGACTTGCGCACGAGCCGGTGCACGCCGGTTTCGGTGCGCAGGAAGCCGTACGCGTATTCGCCTTCGATCTTGATCGTGGCGTTCTTGATGCCGGCCACGTCGCCGTCGGTCTGTTCCAGCACTTCGGTCTTGAAGCCCTTGCGCTCGCAGTAGCGCAGATACTGGCGCAGCAGCATGGACGCCCAGTCGCACGCCTCGGTGCCGCCCGCGCCGGCCTGGATGTCCAGGAACGCGTTGTTCGGGTCGGCCGGGTTCGCGAACATGCGGCGGAATTCCATGTCGGCGACGCGTTGTTCGATGCCTTGCGCGTCGGATTCGCAGGCGAGGAGGGTGTCCTCGTCGTCTTCCTCGCGGGCCATGTCGAACAGGTCCTGCGCGTCGCGCAGGTCGTTATCGAGCGACGTGAGCTTGCCGACGGTGTCGTCGAGCAGCTTCTTTTCCCGGCCGAGGGCCTGGGCGTGCTTCGAGTCGTTCCAGACGTCCGGGTCTTCGAGTTCCCGGTTGACTTCGATCAGACGCAGTGACTTGTCGTCGTAGTCAAAGATACCCCCGTAGCGAGTCCGCGCGAGAGCGCAGGTCCGCCAGTGAGGCTTCGATCGCGTTGAGACGTTCCGCTTCCATGTCGATCTTTTATAGCTTGGTGAAAAGGGGAAATTATAGCCGATCGACGCGCCGCGCCGGACGCTCTTGAGCGATCCGGCGCGTGTTTGCGGTTGATTTTGCGGAGATTTTTCGAGGTTTCCGGCGAGATGGAGCCTCGCATGCCGCGTGGCTCCCGTGTGCCGCTTCAGTTCACCGCTTCAGCTTGCGGCGTGCTCGACGATCAGCTGCACGCGCGATACGCCGTTCCACGTATCGCTCGCCAGCCGGTAGGCGACGGTGGTGCGCGCGGGCAGGGTGTCGGTGTGATTGAACCAGATCGCGTTGAAGCGCTGGCGGCCGCGCACCAGTTGCAGCTTCAGATGCTTGTCCTTCACGAGCGCCTGCGACGCGATCTCGAACTCGCCCGAAAACACCGGCGCCGGGAAGCCCTGGCCCCACACGGCGGCGTCGAGCATTTCGACGAATTGCGGCGTGAAATAGGCGTCTTCGAGTTCGCCGTCGGTCTCCACCGTGCGCGAGAGCGCCTCTTCGGACAGCCACTCGCGGCCGACCGCTTCGAACGCGGCGGTGAAGCGCGGCACGTCGGCGGTGGCGAGCGTGAGCCCCGCGGCCATGGCGTGGCCGCCGAATTTGGCGATCAGCCCCGGTTCGCGTTTCGAGATCAGGTCGAGTGCGTCGCGCAGATGGAAGCCCGCGATCGAGCGGCCCGAGCCTTTGACGGTCTGGCCGCTGTCGTCGGCGAGCGCGAACGTGAACGAGGGCCGGTGGAATTTTTCCTTCAGCCGGCCGGCGACAATGCCGATCACGCCCTGATGCCAGCCCGGATTGAACAGCGTGATGGTGGTCGCGCCCGCGGGGTCGATGGCCGAGAGGTCGTCGAGCGCCTGCTGCTGCATGCCGGCTTCGATTTCGCGGCGTTCACGGTTCATCGTGTCGAGTTGCTGCGCGAGCTCCCAGGCGCGGCCGATGTCGTCGGTAGTCAGGCACTCGATGCCGAGCGACATGTCCGACAGTCGGCCCGCCGCATTCAGGCGCGGCCCGAGCGCGAAGCCGAGATCGAAGCCCGAGGCACTGCGCGCGTCGCGCGCGGCGGCGCGAAAGAGGGCGGCGATGCCTGGCTGCATCTTGCCTTTGCGGATGCGCTGCAAGCCTTGCGCGACCAGCACGCGGTTATTGCCGTCGAGCTTGACCACGTCGGCAACTGTGCCGAGCGCGACCAGGTCGAGCAGGCCGTCGAGGCGCGGTTCGGGAAAGCCGTCGTTAAACGCGCCACGGCCGCGCAATTCCGCGCGCAACGCGAGCAGCACATAAAACATCACGCCGACACCCGCGATGCACTTGCTCGGAAACGTGCAACCCGGCTGATTCGGATTGACGATCGCGCGGGCGGCCGGCAGTTCGTCGCCGGGCAGGTGGTGATCGGTGACCAGCACGTCGATGCCGAGCGCGTTGGCGGCAGCCACGCCATCCACGCTGGCGATGCCGTTGTCGACCGTGATCAGCAGATCCGGCTGACCCGATGCGCTGCGGGCGGCCAGCGCGACGATCTCGGGCGTGAGGCCGTAGCCGTACTCGAAGCGGTTCGGCACCAGATAGTCGATCTGGCCGCCGAGCATGCGCAGGCCGCGCACGGCGACCGCGCAGGCGGTGGCGCCGTCGCAATCGTAGTCGGCGACCACCAGCATGCGCCGGCGGCTCTGGATCGCGTCGGCGAGCAGGGCGGCCGCCTCTTCGCAGCCCTTGAGTGCGGCGGGCGGCACGAGCCGCGCGAGGCCGGTTTCGATCTCGTCGGGCAGGCACACGCCGCGCGCCGCGTAAAGGCGCGCGAGCACCGGATGAAGGCCGTGGCGGGTAAGGACTTCTGCGTCGACGGGAGAGCAGGCGCGCGTAACGATTCGAGTCATTCGGAAAGGCCGTGGATCATTCGATAAGTCATTCGATAAACAGCGAGGCGAGCACGCGCCGCCGCCAGAATTTGCGCAGGTCGCCGCGCTTGACCGAGAGCGTCACCGAGCCGGTGTCGCCGCACAAGGTCAGGCCGAGTTCGCCGAGCTGGCCGGATTGCAGCGCGGCGAGCGCGGGCTCGAACCAGTCGGTCTGCAAGGCCGCGAAGGCGTCGTTCCAGCGCGCCCAGTCCTGCTCGATGTAGGGCG
>DASVNP010000327.1:0-3068 GCA_036383775.1 Paraburkholderia sp.
GTCGTTGCAGAAATGGCTCGATGAACAGGCGCCGCAGATTCTTCCCGAGAGCCTGCTGGGCAAGGCGATCTCATATACGCGCAACCAGTGGACATACCTCAGCCGCTATGTGAACGACGGACGCGCGCCAATCGATAACAATATCTGTCATGCCGCTAGCGGCATGAACCCAGTTATGCCGACTCCCCGATTATGCCGCGTCACGCATGCACGTGGCGGTGGGTATGGCCTTTCATGATCGCTGCGTCGGCATAAACATATGATTTCTCAGGCTGGCTTACGCGCTGGCCAGGAGAGATCAGATGAATGCAACACGCACAGTCAGCGAATCCGGCGGACTGCCGGCCCATCACATCGATGCATTTCTTGATCGTCTACGGACGGCACACTATTCCGAGGTATCGCTTCGCAAGAAGCGAAGCGTCCTGTGCGCGTTCTCCGGGTGGATGAAGAACAGGAACATTGACCTGATCGATCTCGATGAGTCTGTCACGGCTCGTTTTATGAATCGCATGATCGACGCTTCACAGGACCGCGTCCAGCGTGCGCGTCCCACCTTACGGCAGTTTCTTGCCTATCTGCGCGCGGAAGCCATTGTGTGTTCGCCGACGTTGGGCGGCCAGTCCGAGATTGCGCGCATTTATCGCCGATACCTGGACCATCTGAGGCAGGATCGTGGACTCGCGAAGAACTCTCTGCTCGTCTACGGTCCGTTCATTCGCGACTTTCTCGACAGCCACTCGGCCGGCGACGGAAGTGTTTTGCACGATGCATTTGACGCCGTAACGATCCGAGATCATTTCCTTGCCTACAGCAAAGGTCGATCGGCGGAGTACACGCGGCTGATGGCAGTTGCGCTTCGCTCGTTCTGCCATTTCCTCTTTCTGCGCGGCGATACGGTCCGAGACCTGTATGAATCAGTGCCCTCGGTTCGTAAGTGGCGACAGTCAACTGTACCGACGTTCCTCACGCCTGAGCAGCAAGAAGCGCTCATTGCATCTGCAGACCGGTCGACTCCGACTGGGCGCCGCGACTACGCAATCCTGCTGTTGTTGGCACGGCTCGGTCTGCGTGCCGGAGAAATCGTTGCCATGCAGCTCGACGACATTCACTGGCGTTCGGGGGAACTCGTCGTTCATGGCAAGGGGCAGATGGTGGAGCACGTCCCCCTGCCATCGGAGGTCGGAGAAGCAATCGCTACTTATCTCCGCGATGGTCGCGGAGCAAGTGCATCGCGGCACGTATTCCTTCGCAGATTGGCACCCCGGGTTGGTCTGGCGGGACCGGCGGCGATTGGCAAGATTGTTTGTCAGGCCTTCGCACGTGCAGGTTTCCGCCCCGCGTGCCGTGGTGCCGCACATCTGTTTCGTCACGGTCTGGCGACGACGATGATTCGTCACGGTGCGTCGATGGCGGAAATAGCCGAGGTCTTGCGGCATCGCTCACAGGACAGTACCGCTATCTACGCAAAGGTCGCGTTTGAGGACCTGCGCGGGGTCGCGCGTTCGTGGCCCACGGCGGGAGGTGCAATATGACTGCGATTCGCGAGTCTCTCGCCCGGTACGTGGCAGTCCGCCGTGCTCTCGGGGCCTCATTCTATGAGCCTGCATTGGCACTCGGTCATTTCGTTGATCTGCTGGAACGCGAAGGCGCCGAGTTCATTACAACCGATCTGGCTCTGCGCTGGGCGACGACGCCCGTACTCGTCGAACGCGCTACCTGGGGGCGGCGCCTCTCTCAAGTGAGAGGATTTGCCAGATGGATGAACGTGATTGACAGTCGAAACCAGATTCCTCCAGCAGGACTCCTCAGTGCCCGAAGACGGCGCAATGCCCCGCATATTTACACTGAGCGGGAAATTGATCTGCTTATGACCCGCGCCGCTCAACTGCGATCCCGAACCGGCATGCGAGCACTGACCTATTCGACGCTCATAGGGCTTCTTGTAGCGACGGGCCTCAGGCCAGGCGAAGCGCTTCGGCTCGACCGGTGCGACGTTGACCTCGTCAGCGGGATACTCTCCATCCGGGAATCAAAGTTCGGCAAATCCCGCTTTGTTCCTGTAGCAGAGTCTTCCCGGGTGGCACTCGAACACTATGCCCAGAAACGCGATCAACTCTGTCCTGTACGATTGAGCGAGGCGTTCCTGGTTAGTGAGCGCGGCGAGCGACTGAAGGCAGGCACTGCACGAAGCATGTTCGTCAGAATGTCGCGCGCTGTTGGTCTGCGATCGGCGACAGAGGACGGGCGCGATGGTTACGGCCCGCGCCTCCAGGACTTCCGACATAGCTTCGCGACTGGAAGGCTGGTCGAATGGTATCGCGCCGGTCTGGACGTAAGTCGGGAATTGCCGAAACTTGCCGCCTACCTCGGGCATGTCAACATCGGCCTTACGTACTGGTACATCGAAGCGGTTCCTGAGTTGCTTGAACTCGCGGCAGCCTATCTCGACAGGGACTGTCCGGGAGAACGGCCGTGAGCGTCGCCAGCCTCCCAGCCCTCGTTCAGTGCTTCTTTACCCAGCGCCTGCTCGAGCAGCAAGGTCTGAGTTCGCATACGGTGGCAAGTTACCGGGACACGTTCCGGCTGCTGCTGGCGTTCGCTACGAAGCATATCGGGCGTGCGCCGTCAAAGCTGCGAATCGAGGACTTCGACGTGTCGTTGATCGAGCAATTCCTGCAGCACCTCGAACACGGCAGAGGCAATTCGGTGCGCACACGCAACACGCGGCTTGCCGCCGTGCATGCCTTCTTCCGGTTCGTCGCAGTCAGCGAGCCTGCGTTGTTTCTGCAGTGTCAGCGTATTCTTGCAATCCCATCCAAACGCTGCGAGCACGGCCCGGTTGAGTTTCTGACCGAGAGCGAGGCCGCCGCTCTGGTAGGGGCGCCTGACGTACGAAACTGGATCGGCAACCGCGACCGAACGCTGCTTCTTGTAGCGGTTCAAACCGGCTTGCGCAATAGCGAATTGACCGCTCTCCGGCGTCAGGATGTGACGCTCGGCACAGGCGCTCACGTTCGTTGCCTCGGCAAAGGCAGAAACTATGACGAACTCGGGAATATGCGCAG
>DASVNP010000328.1:0-4176 GCA_036383775.1 Paraburkholderia sp.
CCCGCTGTGTCGACGTGTTCGGGAAAGTGGCGCCGCGCGTGGGGCTGACATTGCGGCAGGCATCGATGGAGCAATTGCTGTCTGAACTCGACGCAGGTGACGTGGACCTGGTGATTGGTCGATGGAACGACCTCAACCGCCCCGGTCTCCGAACCGAACCGTTGGTCCACGATGGCGGTCCCGCATTCGTTGGGCGTGTGCATCATCCGCTCGCCGGCAAGACGGTCACGCTCGAGGAAATGGCTGCATTCCCGTGGTTTCTGCCGGAAGGACCGAGCGTGCTACTGAACAATTTGCGTGGCGCGCTGGACGCCGCACGAGTACCGTTGCCGCATCGCGTGATTTACTCGCATGTCTACACGATCAATCTCGCGATCTGCGCGCAAACGGATGCGATTGCGGTATTACCGGGATTTGCGGTCGACGAAGTCGGCGCCATGTATGGATTGCGTAAGATCGGTTACGCCCCCCCGTTTGGAACGCTCCCGCTCTCAGCCATCTGGCGGGAGGATCGCCCGGGGCGGGAGGTAGCCGAAAAGTTCGTCACCCAGATCTAGGTGATTTGCGAGGAAGGCGCAAGCTAGGTGCTGACGGCAGCGAAACCTGAAAGCAGCACCAGCGCAACCTACGCTTTAAACTCCACCGAAACAAAAATCTTCTTACACGGCTCAACCACTTCCCACGTCCCCGTAAACCCCGCCGGAATCAAAAACCGGTCCCCGGCCCGCACAGTCTTGCTGGTCCCATCCGCATCCCGAATCACGGACACGCCCTCGAGAATCTCGCAATACTCACTCTCGGTGAAATTCACCGTCCATTGTCCGCAAGCTCCTTCCCAAACGCCCGCCGCGAGCTGCCCGCATGAGCTGGCAAAATGTGTGTGAACAAGCTGCGAAGGATTGCCGGCAAGCACCGCTTCCGCCTTCGGCATGTACTCAACGCTTTCCCTGGCAGGCTGCGCAAAATCTACAATATTCAGAATGCTCATAGTGGCTCGATGCAAACAGAGTTAAAAATCAAAGCTTCAAAAAGGGCGTAGCGCACACACCCACTGCATGCGCCACGCTCAAAAGGTGACACCTACCGTCAGCAGACTACACCAGCTAAACCGAGCTCAACTCCCCGACTTCAACTGCGCCCACAGACGGTTTTCAAGGCGCATGATCGGCGCAGGCTGCGGCCGCATCAACGTCATCTTGTTCAGCACAGCTTCAGGCGGATACACATTCGCATCCTGCTCGATCGCCGGCGTCACGAACTGTCTCGCAGCGCGATTCGCAGTCGGGTAGAACACTTCGTTCGTAATTGCCGCGCTCACCTTCGGATCTTCGATGTAGTTCATCCACTTCATCGCCGCTTCCGGATGCGGGGCGTCTTTCGGAATCACCATTACGTCCATCCAGAGCAGGCCGGCGTCCTTGATGTTCGAGAAGCGCACGTCATACGAACGCTTCGCTTCCGACGCACGTCGCCGCGCAATTCCCACATCGCCCGAATAGCCCAACGCCACGCAGATATCGTTGTTCGCCAGATCGTTGATGTAGCCGGACGAATTGAATTGCGTGATATACGGCCGCACTTTTTTCAGCACTTCGTATGCGGCCTGGTAGTCACCGGGATTCGTGCTGTTCGGGTCCTTATGCATGTACTGCAGCACGGCCGGGAACACATCCGCCGCCGCGTCGAGGAAAGACACACCACAGCTCTTCAGCTTCGAAAGATTCTGCGGGTCGAACAACAGCGACCAGCTATCAACCGGCGCATCGGCGCCGAGCGCCTTTTTCACGGCCTGAACGTTATAGCCGACGCCATCCGTGCCCCACGCCCAGGGCACGCCGTACTGATTGCCAGGGTCCGCATCGGCAATCAGTTTCATCAAACCCGGATCGAGATTCGCGAGGTTCGGCATCTTCGATTTGTCGATCTTCTGATACACGCCGGCTTCGATCTGGCGCGCCATATAACTCGATGTGGGCACAACGATGTCATACCCGGAGCTGCCCGCCAGCAGTTTCGCCTGTAGCGTGTCGTCGCTATCGTAGCTGTCGTATTTCACCGTGATGCCGGATTGCTTTTCGAAGCCGGCAATCGTGTCTTTGGCGATGTAGTCCGACCAGTTGTAGACGTTGATCGTTGTATCCGCTGCGTGCGCAGCGTTCATCGGAGTTAAGGCGGTCAACGAGCACAACATCGTGCCGGTGAGCGAGAGAAGCTTGGCATGACGGATCTTCATTCGACTATCTCCTTGGTTTCGATCTTCAGTTTTCGCCGTAGCGCAGGCGCCGATGCACGAGCGTGACGACCCACACGTCCCTACGTTCCGCACGAATGCGGACGCATAAAGGACGCATAAAGGACGCGACGCCGCCTGCCGCAGCGCAAGCGCACAGCAGAGCTAAATGGGACGCAGAGAGGCGAGCGCTATAAGCCGGCCAACGCTAGCAAGACAGCTTGCAAAGCGCGGACAGCCAAACGCATTGCTCACGTTCAGCCGCTAGTTAAAGCGGCCTGATCGCATGCAACACTTGCTCGCGAAAAGAGAAGGGGGACTAAGGCAGAAGCGACGCGATTTCGTCGGTACGCACCCCGATAGCTGCGGGTGCTGCAATGACGTTGTGTCGACGGACGGAGCGACGCGACAACACGGTATCGATGGACAGGGGGCGGGATGGCGAAGCGCAGTTGCTCCCCTGATGAGCGATCGAACAGCCGGACAGGAAAGTTCTTTCCCGACCAGGCTGATATCTCACCAATGGACCACGGACTTTCACGATGGAACCCGAAGCGATGTTGAGTAGAAGTCCTCGCTGATGCGGATCGACCGCGCTGCGAGAACCACCAAACTGCCGCCCTAGGATATATGAGCCATTATTTTCGTCAAAGGATTTTCTGACACTGCGCTGTCATGGTCATGCGCAATGGAGCGCGTTCATGCGAGCGCATGCTTCAACAAGCATGCGCTCGCATCGAACTATGCAGCGATAGACACTGTTGGCTTTTTACTGGCCTGCAGGCGCAGCGGGCATCGGTGTGCCGGTTTGCGATGAACCGTTTGCCGAAGAGCCATAACCCGTGGCGTCATGCTGTGCGGCTACGCGTGCTTCGGCTGCCTGAATGTCAGCGGGGTAGGTTGAGTCGGTCGCAGTGGCGGGGTTGTACCCAGCCTGTTCAATCTGGATCAGTTGCGCCTTGACCTCCGCGCGGGTCAGCGGCTGCTCGGACTGTGCGAACGAAGCGACCGGGGCTGCGAGAACAACGACCACTGCGACTGCTTTGATCAGCGATTTCATGATGCGTCCCTCCGAGGATGTTTTATTCGGCGCCGCAACATGTGTTCGGCAGCCTATGGAGGGATTCTAGGAAGTGGGTGATCTAGGGCAAACCCCTAAACCCGTAATTCAGTCTTGCAGCAAATGATAAGTCGGCGTTATGTAATGCTCTTCCTAACATATGAGGAATTGTTTCAGACTCCAGAACGTACACCTACGCGGTACGCCGTCACCTGCCGGTAGGTGCTGCCGGGCCGCACGATGACCTGCTCCTGCTCAGCCATATTGACTTCGTTCGGAAAGCCGCCTGCTTCGAGACACAGTCCAGAGTACGCCTGGTAGGCGATGCCGCCGCGTCCCGTGGCGCCCTTCAGGAAATTGCCGGTGTAGAACTGTAAGCCGCGCTGGTCGGTCGAGACGGTGAGTTCGCGTCCGCTGGCGGGGTCATAGGCGCATGCAACCGGGCGTACTTGCGATTCGCGTCCGGCAACCGTGGCATCCGCCGCGTCATGCAGCACATAGCAGTGATCGAAGCCACCGGCCCTCGCAAGCTGAGCATGCGGCCAATCGAGCCGCGCACCGATCGGGGCGCTCTGCCGGAAGTCGAACGCATTGCCTGCCACTTCGGCAAGCTCGCAAGGAATCATCGACGCGTTGACTTCGAAGAACCGGTCGGCGTCGATCGACAACACATGTCCACGAATGTCAGCTTCCCGCCGACCCGTCAGGTTGAAGTAGGGATGGCTCGTCAGGTTGAGCGGCGTCGGCGCGTCCGTAATCGCCTCATACGCGATCGTCAACGCGCCGTCGTCGTCGAGCGTATAACGCACTTGCACCGTGACGTTGCCCGGAAATCCGGCGTCGCCCTCGGGCGATTCCAGACGCATAACCAGCGCCCCGTTGTCTT
>DASVNP010000329.1:0-41858 GCA_036383775.1 Paraburkholderia sp.
TCCGCACGGACGCTCGACGTGATTCCGGATGGTCCCCTGGGGCAGGTTCCATTTGCCGTATTTCTTACGGAACCGGGTGATGTTTCGCCAAACAGCAAGCATCGGACGTACGCGCAAATGCCTTGGCTCATCAAGAAGCTAGCGATCGACCTGCTTCCTTCAGTCAACGGACTGGTCGCGCTGCGGAAGGCGGCGCCTGTGGCGAGTGAGCGGCGGCAGTTGGTCTTTTTGGCGATCCAGTATTTGGCAGCGACGTACACCCATACACCCCGACGCGCGGCCTCTCCGTTCGACACCTCGCAATTGCGCCGACGACACCGGACTTGGTTAGCCTGGTCGGCCCGGCAAATCAAACCAACCAGCCCAAGCATGTGTCGTCGGACATTGTTCCACAGGGGACCGTGCCGCTAAATGCGGCCTTTTCGCACCTTCCAGCCCTGCCCGACACCGGAGACGAACTTCGCGACATTGGAACAACAATGGGCGCGGATCTGCAACGCGATCTCTTTCTTCAAACGCGAGCTACGGTCTGCAACGTGAAAGCGACTGATCTATCGCAATACCAAATCGTCGCCTTTGCAACCCACAGCCTCGCCGCCGGCGAGGTCGTTGGGCTCGACGAACCCGCCCTTGCGATGTCCAATCCCACACTCGTGAACGACACTTGCAGTAACGGCTTCCTTCGTCTCGACGACGTGCTCGCTCTGAAACTGAACGCAGACTGGGTCGTGCTGTCAGCTTGCGACACGGGAGGCAATAATGGCATGGGAAATGAAGCGATCTCAGGACTTGGGCGCGCTTTCTTTTATGCTGGTGCACGCAGTCTTCTAGTCTCGAACTGGGCCGTCGAAACAGTATCGGCGCGGCTACTAACCACGCGGTTATTTCACGCACAGGCGTCGCGTCCCGGTATGACTCGCGCCGAAGCGTTGCGGGAGTCCATGTTAAGCCTGATGAACACGCCAGGAACGGATTATGGACATCCGGCGTTTTGGGCAGCATTTTCGCTTGCTGGCGACGGAGCAAATTGAACGGACGGAGTTCCGCGTATCCGTACGCTAATCACAATCCGGTACGCCCCACTTCTGACCGCTCAGGGGGCGGTGCTGGATTCTTGTCGCGTTTCATGGATGCCGGGGCCTCACGACCGAGTAGCTCGTTTTTCCAGTTGTATAGCGTCGGCCTGCTCACGCCGATCTTTTCAGCAACTACGCCCGCACCTTCCTCTCGGGTGCACAGTTCGATGACTGCTGCCTGCTTCACCTCTCGCGGTTTCGGAACGCATCCAGCTTTACCGACTTCGCGTTTCCCG
This sequence comes from Paraburkholderia sp., assembly GCA_036383775.1. Taxonomy (GTDB): domain Bacteria; phylum Pseudomonadota; class Gammaproteobacteria; order Burkholderiales; family Burkholderiaceae; genus Paraburkholderia. The sequence continues at coordinate 1,313 of DASVNP010000329.1, forward strand.
GTCCCGGGGTGCAGTTCTTCGACCAAGGCTTCGAGTGCTCAGCGCCCCGGGTATCCCAAAGCCCTTATGGTCTCAGCGGCACACCGGCCATGGCTCAGATAGTGTTCAACGACCGCCTTCTTCTGTTCGGGCGAGCATTCCGGCTTCGAACGCACATGGCCCGAGCGCAGATCATGACATCTTTCGTTTTCCTGATGTCATGACTTCAGCGAGTTCTTCGTCGGGATTCCGAGCTGACGAATGGTCGCTGCGATGCGCTTTCCTAGTTTTATATAGAACCGGACCGCTCGAACCGGTTCTTCGTACAAGTACATGAACTATCGCCAGGTAGTCCAAGTTTTCGTCCTCACCTCCCAACAGTCACAAAGATGTTCCATAGATCGGCGTGAAAGTCCCCCATTGCAGCAGCAAGCTCCAGCTCTCCTCTTACCTGATCGACTCCGATCCGCCCTGCTGCACCCAATTGCTTACGGTCCAAAAGTGGCCCGCTCTGGGGTGGCGTTCATCACGGAAGAGGACCAGGCCGAACCGTGGAAATCGCCGCCGCCTTTGTCGAAGCTGCTGGGCGGCTCAATGCCAGCATCGTTGCCCCTGACGCTTGCGAACCAGCTCTATTTCGAGAAGGCGCATCTCCCGCAATCGCTGCTCAACCGCCTTATCCGGCTGGCGGCATTCCAGAATCCGGAGTTCTACCGGGCCCAGGCGCGTGGCTTCAGCGTCTGGGCCAAGCCGCGCATCATTGGTCGCGCCGAGAACTGCCCGCGTCACATTGCGTTGCCGCGAGGGTGCCTCGATGACGTCATGACGCTGCTGCGCGACAACAACATCGCCTGCGAAATACGCGACGAGCGTTGCGCGGGCGAAACTGTCGCGGTGTCATTCACTGGCGTCTTGCGTGTCGATCAGCAGGCAGCGGTGGCCGACCTGTTGCGGCAGGACACCGGTATCCTGCATGCGCCAACTGCATTCGGCAAGACCGTTACAGCGGCCGCGGTGATCGCGCTGCGTGGCGTCAACACGCTCGTACTCGTCCATCGCAGGGAGCTGCTCGACCAGTGGCGCGAGCGCCTGCAGTCGTTTCTCGCGCTCGACTCGAAATGCATCGGCACGATCGGCGGCGGCAAACTGCGAGCCACCGGCCAGATTGATATCGCGATGCTTCAGTCGGTGGCGCCCGGCGGTCCACGCGGCGAGATGCTTCGACACTACGGTCACGTCATTGTCGACGAGTGCCACCATGTCTCCGCCGACTCGTTCGAGGCGGTGCTCAAGACCGTCAACGCGCGATACGTGCTGGGGCTGACCGCCACACCCGTGCGACGTGACAGCCAGCAACCCGTGATGTTAATGCTATGTGGCCCGATCCGGCATACGGCCCGTGCAGCCTCGACCGCGCCGCAGGTGCTCGAGGTCTTCCCGCAAAGGCTCACCGCTGCAGTCGACTTGCCGGCTGACGCGCCGATCCAGGACGTGTTCGGGCGTCTGGCGAAAGATGCTCAGCGTACGCGCATGATCGCCGCGGATATCAGGGAACAATACCGGCAGGGGCGCAACGTTCTGGTGCTGACCGAGCGGACGGATCATCTGGAAAGCCTCCAGCAGGCGCTGGACGAAACGCTGCAGCCGCTGTTCGTGCTGCACGGGCGACTGGCAAGGAAGGCCCGTGCGGCGCAGCTCGCTGCACTCAACGCACTGGCCGATGACGCGCCCCGGGTCGTGCTGGCGACCGGCAAGCTGGTTGGCGAAGGCTTCGACCATCCGGCGCTGGACACGCTGGTGCTCGCGATGCCGATTTCGTGGAAAGGCACGTTGCAGCAGTACGCCGGCCGGCTGCACCGCGAGCATGCGACGAAGTCGAGCGTGCGGGTGCTTGACTACGTCGATACGGGCCATCCCGCGCTGCTGCGCATGTGGGAGCGACGCCAGCGCGGCTACCGGACAATGGGATACCACGTGCGCGCGCCCGGGGACGAGTTCCAGCGGGACCTCGCCTGAAAATCCGCCGGCCGATCTGGTTTCTGTACCGTTTCCGGCTGCCGGAGGCAGTTTTTGGTGTCTAACATTCGATAATTCGATAACTCGATATTTCCGAAAAGCAGACTTGCAGCGGATCGTGCATGTGGACCATAATGCGCATGGTATGCAATATGGAGGGGCACATGGGTAAGGCACTCGAAGTTCGCCCACGCAAGGCCACCAACGTCACGCTGCCGCCTGAAGTCCTGGATCGGGCCAAGGAGTTGGGGATTAACCTTTCGCGAGCGAGCGAGCGCGGCGTGCGCGAAGAAATTCAGGAAGCGGAGGCTCGCCGTTGGGCCGATGACAACGCCGAGTTGGTCGCCGCATACACCGCGATGGTCGATCGCGACGGGCTGCCGCTCGCGAAATTCAGGACGTTTTAATGGCGCGGTTCGATCTCTACGCCAACCCTGACGATGAGACGCGAAGACTTGCGCCCTACCTGCTCGACGTGCAGAGCACGCACGTCGGAATTTTGCCGACACGCATCGTGATTCCTCTGCGCCCTGCCCGGCACCTCGCTTTCTCGGGCAAGCCATCCGATCTGCTGCCGGTTTTCGAAGTCAACGGTGAAGAATGTTTCCTTGATACACCCGGCATGAGTGCCGTTCCTTTGAGCGCGCTCGGCAAACGCATCGGTTCTCTTTCGGATCAGCGTGAAGCCATCCTGGCGGCGCTCGACCGGATCTTCGGTGCCTACTGATCGAAAGCAGGACGCAACATTGCACTTGCCTTGGCTCTATACCTCACTTTCTAAGTGACCTCGGTGCGCTGCCATCCTGTCTCATCCCGGAACTGTCCCAGCGAATGGTGTATGTAAAATTTGTTTGTTCTATTTTGTGTTTGTCAAACACATATCGACGCGGCAGTCATAGTCTGCCTACTGACGGCTACCGGATCACGAAGTCGTCGACGGCCAGCCACAGCGGCTCGTCCGGCCGCGCGAGTAACTTTCTCTGCGCAACCGCGACGATGCGGTCGCGACCGTTCTCGAATGTCTTGAGTGTACGTGGCGCGTCGGCGTCAGGCGGAAGCCAGAAGTGTTCCTTGAGTGCGGCACGCGAAACCGTGCCTTCGACGTCGCGGCCGCGGGCCGACAGGATGAAAACCACTGAGAGTCCATCCGGCGAGACGGCGGGCGCGCGATCAAGAACTTCCATGACACACCTCACGAGATCATTCGCGGCTTTGTATTTGTACTGCGCCGCGTGAAGATAAATCTACCAGAAGTTACAAGCAGCGCGGTCGTCACCTATTTGACGATTCAGCTACGCCCGGCGTCCGTGAATGAAGACCATCATGGAGCGTTTGTTGCCCCCGATTTCTCGTTTTATAGCGTGCTCAGCCGGCATTGACGGGTAGTCTCATATCGAAAATCGACATTCGTCATGACGGTGAGATTTCTCGGGAGACGCCGTGTGGCCGGTCCCGGGCAAGTACCTTGGCATGGCGCCTTGAAAACACAGCCGATCCTGTGGCTATCAGCGCGAACGCAGGAGCCGCTTTTGAAGAAGCGTACGTAAATCGCGGCGCGCATCGGTGACGACGTGAATGTAAATCGTGTCGCCGCGCACCGCATAGATAACCCGGTTCTGACCGCTCAACGCTTCGCGAAAGTTCAGACCGCCAAAATCTGAAAGCTCCGCCGGAACGTAACCGCTCTGCGGGAATCGCTTGATGTTTTCAAATGTGACGGCAAGCTGCGCGGATGTCTGCTTCCACGTCTCGGCACCGAAGCTCCTGAGAATGTACCGGCGCAGATCCTTTGTATCCTCCTGCGCCTCTTCAAGTATCAGGAGCATGAACTTCGTCTGCGCCATCAGCCGATCTGTTCCTTCCGGTCAAGGTCGTCGAGCTCAGCGAGAAACGCCTCCGCGTTCTTGAATTTCCCCTGTTCGATGTCTTTCTGACCCAAGGCCAGAATCTTGAGCAACGCCAGCGTTTGCTGTGTGTCCTCATAGCTTTGTACGTCCTGAACGACGAGCCTCGCCTCGCCGTTCTGCGTGATGAGCAGCGGCTCGCCGGAAGCCGTCAGATCCTTGACAATCTGCGCTGCATCGCTCTTCAGGTAGCTGATTGGCTTTACGTGGTCTGCCAGGCGCATGCGTGTTCCTCCGTTCGTCACTTCATTTAGACTGAATATAGACTAAATTCGGTTTTATGCAAAGCGCCTGCAACAGTTGCCGCGATAACGGGGGTATCGCGGCTAGCCGTCCGGCCCGTCAGGGTGCGAAATACCGAGCGCCTTCCGCCCCGCCTGGTAGGCGTCAGGGAGCCGGGATCGACGCCGTCGCCGCCGGTGATCGCCCCACGGCCCTGGCGTCGCGTTTGGCATCAAAGCATTCATTCACCCGCTGGCTTCGCCGGCGACTCATAGTTCGCGTCGGTCGCTCGGGCAACGCAAACGTCAAAGTTGCGGATCGAGTAGCGCGACAACGCGTTCCAGCAGCTTTTCGAGGAGCCCACGGCGGCGCCATTCGTCAAGCGTGATGCGTTTCGCGTAGGCGACGTCGCCGTCAAAAATCGCCGTCTGTTGCCGCGCGAAATCGCGGTCGTAGATATTCAGATTGGCCTCGTCGTTGAGCTTGAACGAGCGGCTGTCGAAGTTTGTCGAGCCGACTGACACCAGATACTCGTCGACCACAATCAGCTTGCAGTGGAACATCGTAGGCTGATACTCGTACATCTGGACGCCCGCCGCGAGCAAATCGCCCCAACACGCGCGCGACGCCTCGCGCACCGTGTGGGTGTCGATGCGCTTGCCGGGCGTGATGATGCGCACACTTACCCCGCGCTGCGCGGCCTCGACGATCGCGTTGATCGTCAGCTTGTCGGGCACGAAGTACGCACTCGACAAGTTGATGGAATGTGTCGCGGCAGTGATCGCCATCAGGTACATCAGCTGCATGTCGTCGCTACCACCCGAGGGCGAGCTGCTGAACATGTGCGCGTGGCCGTCGCCCGCGGCGTCGATCAGCGGAAAGTATTGCGCGCCATGCAGCACATTTCCCGTCGCTTTGACCCAGTTGTCCATAAAGACCGCCTGCATCTGTCCGACGGCCGGGCCTTCGACGCGAAAGTGCGTGTCGCGCCAGTGCTTTTCGTCCTGCGCGTGCCCGGTCCATTCGTCGGCGATACCCACGCCGCCCGTGAAGCCGATGCGACCGTCGATCACGAGCAGCTTGCGGTGCGTGCGGTCGTTCATGCGGCCGAGCCCCGTCCAGTGCGGCTTGTGATACTGCATGACTTCCGCACCCGCTTCGCGCAGCATCCGCAGATAGCGCTTGTCCATCTTCGACGACCCGACCCAGTCGAGTAGCACATGGACCGCAATACCCGCACGCGCCTTGTCGGACAGCGCACGCGCGATTTCCTCGCCGATCGCACCGGACCAGTAAATGAAGGTTTCGAGGGTGATCGTGTGGTCCGCCGAGCGGACGCCCTCCAGCATCGACGGAAAGATCTCGTCGCCGTTCACAAGGACCTCGAAGCGGTTGCCGCCGACGACGGGCGGCCCGAGCAGGAGCCCCATCGAGCGCGTGAACTGCGGACTGTCGCTTGCGTACAGCCGTTCGATCTTATGCTCAATCTTCTTTTCGCCACTCGTCAGGTTCGCGATCAGCAGCACTACAACGAGCGTCACTGCGACCGTCAAGACAACCAGGGCAATCGTCGGCATGCGCGGGCCTCGCGTAGCGAACATTCGTCCGAAACCATTAGTGTACGGGCGTTCAAGACGGTGGACGGATCAATGCTTGCCTCGGCATTTCGCCGCCTGTCGACAGCTTCACGCGCATCGCCCAGTTCCTGCAAGATGGCGATAGGCCTCGCGCATTCCCGCGATGAGGATTGCACGGCTCCATTGGAACCCGCGCCGGTTTTTACAAACGGGAAAGTCCCTAGCTAGATCTACGAGGCGACTGGCCTTCTGCGCTGAACAAGCCAGTTTGCCTCGCCTGGCACCCTGGAAAGCTGGGTTTGAGCTTGTGGGAGAACACAACCGAGACAGACTGTTAGTTGCATTTATCCAGTAAAGCTAGCCGAAGCGGCGAGCTTTTGCGGGACTGCAAGCTGCGGCATAGCGACGGACGTGAGCGAGCCGATGCTCGGATGCCAACTCAGGGCAACCGGTTGCTACTGCGTCAGCGGCTTCGTTAAATGCGGCTTATCGCGGCCACCCGCCGGGAGTAAACCGGTGGACGGTCTGGTTTGCCGGCACCGGCCCCCTCCCCGCGCGAACGTCTGGCAACCTGCGCGATCGCCACGAGGCACGTACGCGGGTCTTGAGTCCCCTGCCGCGCGGCCTGGCAAACTCACCCTACCGGCGGCGGACCGGTTGTGATCCTGCGCTGGCAGGAGCCCAGGAGAGCTTCATCGGGCGTTTTGCTTGCCTTGCGCTGTCCGAGCGTGCTGCCATCCGCCCGAGAGTGGCGGCGTGACCGGCATAGTGCGACTGCAGCCACAACCTCACCACTTCATTGCGCATCCAGCCCCGGACAAAACTGGCCGTCAGCGCGAGCAGAAGCAGATCATCGTGATAACCCGCCGCCAGTTCCTGCGCGCTCAGTTGCATCCGGACAAGCCCACGCTCCATGGCCGCCAGACGCCTCGCACCCTCACGATCAGACTGTCGCCCCCGTGGATCATCCGCCCGCAGGCCAGTGGGCGTCGCCGCCAGGAGCGCGCGCGCAAAATCGCCGCTGCAGCTGTTCTGCCGGACCATGACGTGGGCCGCAGCCACCTGGCGGGATGGCACCATCCGCGCGAGCGCGGCAAGGGTCCGTTCAGGCAATCTGTACCCGGTCAGCTGGCCGGCTGCCTCCGGCCAGATTCCCGCCGGGCACACGCGATCCGCGGACCGTCCATCGGATCGCGCCACGTATCGGGCAGGACGGGCATGGGTCACAGTGAGCGGCCTTCAAGGTAATCGCGAAACCGCCGGGGCATGGTGACAAATCCCTCGCTCCGCAGGAGTGCCACGAACGCCGGATCAGACAGAAGTTCGGCCAGCACGTTACCGGCAATGATCATCTCGACGCGAACGGCTTCCATCTGCCGGATCGCCGACTGCTGACGCGCGCGCTCCAGCATGAGGACTTTCCGGGCCCTAATCTGCGGCGAGGATCGGGAGTGCGCACGGGGCGACGCGTCACCCGCGGGGACGGCATCCTGTTCGTCAGCACCGGTTGCGTTGCTCGGATTACCTTTTCGCATGACGTCTACCTCCTAGCCGGGCGGCACGCCGCCGGCAATACCTCCAGCGGAGCGACGGCGGCAAGCCCGAGCAGTGAGGCAAGGTCGGGATGCCGGTACGGCTCGAATTGGGACTGGCCGTACCGGTACAGCACGGTGAATTCGCCCTTCGGCAGGCTGCCCTGCGGGAGGATGTGAAAGTCGAGCAGTTCCCTGCAGGCACGCTCAATGCGCCCGTACACGAGAAAATCAATCGCAAAGCAATCGGGCCAGCGGGCGACCCAGTAGCGCACCTGTCCCTGGCCCAGCCACGGGCTCCGGATAACCAGCTGCAACCGCAGTGCGCCGTCGATGCACAGGGTCCCCGTATGTTTCTCGTACCGGATCTGGTGTCCCAGTTCCTGCAGCTTCTCCGTCGTACCCTCGGCAACGCGCCGCTCCATCAGGCGCTCGATGTAACGGTTTTCGGACCGCTCGGGATTCAGGTTCGGTTGGTAGCCGATGACCCTGTATGCCTCGTACAGACTGCCGAATTCGCGCATCACCTGCTCAACGGACGGTGCGCTCCGGTAGTGCCTCAGCACTGCCTGATTCAGCCTTCCGGCCCTGGCAACCACCTTGCGCAGGCCCTCGATAAGCTCGCTGCGTGTTGGTCTGCGTCCGGCGCGTGCCATCTTCTGCTGGACAGCGGCAAAGACGCGCCGGTCGACGACCGGTTCGAACGCGTCGGGAATGCGGATCCATTCCTCCTGCGGCAACTGCGCCCAGCCACGATCAAGTTTCGAGGTCGTCCGGCTGTAGACATTGGTCCCGATGTACTTTTCGTTGCGCAGGATGTCCAGTATGTTGGCGCCCTGCCAAGGGCGGCCCGCAGCATTGACTATGCCAAAGTCGTTCAGGCGCCGCGCGATCGCCGCAGCACTGACCGGTTGCGTGGCGTACCAGTCGTAAATCCTGCGGACCAGCGCGGCATCACCTGCCGGGCCCGGTGCGATGATAATGCGGTCGGTCTGGACGCTCTTGTATTCGTGGGGAGCGAGGCACCGTCGTTCGCGATCATCCCGGGCGACCAGAATACGCTGCAGTCCAAAACCGGGGGGGCCACCCGCATGAAACCCACGCCGGACATTGAGGCAGTGCCCGAGAAAGACCTTGCGCGACATCTCGCGGCTGAATTCGCCGGCCATCGCGCGCTTGAGTGCCTTCAGTACCGACGCGGTCGGACTGCTGTCGTTCTCGAACGGCTCCGCGACATAGATGACATCGACACCCGCGCGGCGACAGGTGTATTCGTAGAACGCACTCTCATCGACATCCTGAAAGCGTCCCCAGCGGCTGACGTCATACACCAGCACGCTGCTGAATCGGCGTGCCGGATTCTCGACGTCGATCAGCAACTGGATCAGCGCCGGGCGTTCACGCAGCGTCAGTCCACTGACCCCGGCATCTTCGTAGTCCCGCACAATCCGGATGCCGTGCGCGGCGGCATACCGTGCAATCGCTTCGCGCTGGAATACCGGTGAATACTCCTGATGGTCCGTGGACATGCGGATGTACTGCGCGGCGCGAAGGAGCGCAGCGGGATGGGTGTGAGGCGTGCGCGCGGATGTCATGATATCTCCGGTGACTGCACACATTAGTGCTAGCGCTTTTCCGGTTCAGGTCAAGTTGGCGGATCGCTATGCCGGCCGGACGGGCCTCTGGTCCTGGTGTGCGCAAGGGTCCGTCAGGCGACCAGCGGCGCAACGAGACATGCAACTGCCAAAGCCAGGCAAAAACCACCTGAGATCAAGTCGTATGGGTACGTCATGCAATCCCGGATTCTTTATCCGTCAAGCATAAGACGATCAGCGGTGACATAGTGTTAAGGCGGGTAAGACGGTAGATATGAAATGCGCCGCACCGGGGTGGGCATTTTGCAGGTCTGCAATAGCATGACGCCATGGGGCAAGGTCAAGGTTCCAAGCCTGAAGCGCGTGGATGAGTACTGCCGCAGTCGGTGGGAGCAGATACACCAGGCCGACACACAGACTCATGGGGTACGGGCCTGGACGGCGCAGGAGGCAGAACTGACAATTGCATGTCCGTGAAATGCGAACCTGTGCAAGAATGAGATATCAGGTCATGCCCATCTCCCATGAGCTCGACTTCAAAACTAACGCCTACTGCCGCGAAGAGGCTTCAGGCGGCCCACCTGCTGGCCAGCGGTGCTAGCCCCGAGCGTGTCGCCCACACAGTGGGGCTATGCGTCGAGTCGGTCAAACGATACAAGGCCGTTCTCGACACGAGCGGCCTTGCGGCTCTCGACAGAATGAGCGTGGGCGGGCGAAAGTCCGCATTGGACGAGCAGGCGCGCGCGTGGATCATCAATGCCGTTCGCGAGTCTCCGCGCCGCCACGGCTTCGACGTCGACCGGTGGTCAAATCCAGCACTGCAGACTGTTATCGAGCGCAAGTTCGGCCAGCGGTTTTCCACCGTTTATGTAAGACAGCTGACGATCAATCTCGGCGTGCACGACCGGATGCGATCGTTCAAAGCGCCCATGCGGCGGGCTCCAGGCATACTTGATGACGAGGCGCTTTCATGGATCGCCGCGGCACTACGGCACTCGCCAAGGCTGCACGATTTCGACTCCGATCTCTGGACGAACGAACGTCTCGCAACGATCATCGAGAGGAAGTTCGGCGTGCGCTACTCGCGCAATCACGTCTGGAAGACAGCAACGGACCTGGGACTGTCGCACCTCCTGAGCAAGGCCCGCAAATGACGACATCGCAAGGTTCAGGTGGCCCACCGGCGGCCGGCATGGATAACGAAGCCCGCGCCGAACTGCTCTGCTATCTGGTTGTCGCACATCTCGTCGCTCGATCACGCACTGGCGAATGGCTACGCACAGACCATCTGGTTGAATCAGGACGCATCTGGTGCAAGGCAAACGGAGCGCACCTCGACTGGCAGGAGCGCATCCCGCTCGGGCAGTTAGCGACCGAGCTCGCGCCACAAGTCATGGAGACATTTGGCCTCATGATGGAGCGGTCGCTGGTGCCGCTCTTTATCGATGGCTGGATGCTTGACTATGCGTCGCCGGTGGTTTGCGGCATCCACGAGGTATGCGCGCGCCGGCTGGCGAACTCAAAGTAGCCAAAGCACCGCCAGTGCGAAAACGGTCGGTCGAAGCGTGATCGCAGGTGGCCAGAGTGGGTGCTTTCGAACGGCCTGTGTGGCCGCTCAGGGGTCGCGACGAGCCGTTGAAGCTTCGATATGCCGGCAGTGCGCTGAGGGTCGTTGGACCGATCAGGATGCTCGTCAGTGACGACTGGATCAACTATCTGACGCGTGTCGTGCTCGCGCATTTTCCCGGCATCTGTTGCGCCGTGCGCCTTATCGGATATGCCCGGACGCGATACCCGCCCCCCGTTCCTGGGAGGTCTTCATCCAACACCGATCAGTCGGGCGTCGCGTAGTCGTGCCTGCTGTCCTCGTCCCTGCACGCCCGAAGCCACGCCACGACAAGCACGCCGAGACTGGCGCCCAAAGATGTCCCTGTTGCCAAGCCAAGCAAGAATTCCATCGCTTCCCCCAAATCTGTGTGATCTGAAAACCGTTGAGCGCTACGTTACGGTTGGCCACTACATGGATGCGCCGCCACGCCGCGCGCCGCAACAGAAGCTCATATGATCGTCTGCGCGCATAATGGATCGGCAGCATGAGATAGATGCGTCTCGTGATCGCTTTTCCGGTCGTGGCCAGCGGGCATCGAAGCCCGTGATTTCATTCTTGTACACTTCGACACAGCCTCGAAGTAGGAAGGCTCGCGGAAAAGGATGGGTAAAGACCCGCAAAAGTTTTAGGCCACGGCTGCTGCCAACTGCGCCCCGAGTCGCCGAAGCGCGTAATCACTCTTCCTACTGCTTGCCGTAGCTGAGACGCCCGGAAAGGTACATGCGAAGGCCATAACTCGCGATCGGTTCCTGGCGTTGCATCGATAAATGTGCCACCGCTGCGTCAGTAAAAATGTCAACTGGCGACCATGTGGGTCGCCGACGGAGGCCAACTGGACAGAAGGAATGTTCAGCGCCGAGTCAGAAGCTTGAGGATCCGGTCGTCGTGCTTTACATGAAGTACGTCGACAATCCGCACTGCGTCAGCGGCGGGATGGGCCGGGTTGAACAGGAAGTTGTGGGCGAAAGGGACGACCGCGCTCGGTACCTTCAACACCGCGCTCGTTTCTGTCGAAAGCCACTCCGTACCCGAGCTGCGTGACCAGTCGGGATTTTGCCGCCAGTCGTCCGGGACATCGGCGTCCGCGATCTCCGCGACTGGAACCTGATCGCTTACCTCGACACGCAGCAACTGATAGCCATCAGGCAACTGGCCGACGCTGGCGATCTCCATGTGGACAAGAATCTCGAGGAGGGCCAGCGCCGGGTGTTCCGCGAGGTAGACGATGGGCTGTCCCGCGAAATGCCATCGCCCGGGCGCGCGGAGGCCGCCTATCCCTCTCAGGTCCGCGTAATTGCTTATTCGCCAAAGGATCATCAGGCGAAGTAACCTTCGTCGATCTGGACAAGGGCTTCCTCGACGAGACGTGCCCCGTGCTCGTTGCTAGCCATATCGAGTGCCGACTTTCCGCCAAAGCGCGTCTGATCGGTCCTGAGCCACGCCATTGCCTTGTCCGGGTTACCGAAGGTCGACGTGGCTTGAGCGAGAATCTTCGCGAGCCGAATCGCCTTGTCGGACTCGTCGATTGATAGTCGCTCGTGATGCTGGCGCCGATGTGTCAGTGTGCGTCGCGGAATGATGAAGGAGAGTTCGTCGACCTTCAGGCCACGCTCTGACAGCCGGTCGATCACTGTGACATCCACTCGGGCGCTCGCTATTTCCGCGAGATCCGCGCCGGACCGAATCCGGGCGTCGAGCAATTGCTCGAGGACGTTGAACTCGGCCCGGCGCGGGTCGGCGGTCCCGGTTGGTTTGAACGAAACGACTGTCATGGCACCTCCTTCGGCAATATGCCCATCTATTATAGGCGTTTTGCCGATCCGTTGGCCAGAGCCCCGCGGAACCCGCCGACCGGCAGTTCGTAACGATCTGCATGGACGTTTCGAGACCCAGTAGCGCGTGCGCTGCAGAGCATAATCACGAATCCGGACATAATAATTATGTAACAACATACTGCAATAATCGGCGCAAACTTGCTGTTCTTCCTCGTAGTTCATGGCGAACAGCCAGCCGTTGTCGAAATCGCGATAGACGATCACAGGGGCCTCCAGCTCAATTGCTCACCAGCTCCGGCCGCCACGCACGCACGACCGCTTTGAACTGCGGGCATAGCCAAACGTATCGGGATAGCTGTTGGCGCGTGACGCGAGACGGAATACGACGCACATATCGTTCACGCCCCAAGCCGTCGTCAGGTTATAGCTGCCGCACTGGCCAGCGTTCGACCATGCCAGCAGAAAGTCGGCAACCCGCCGGCTCTGACCGGTATCACGGGCAGCAATGTCGAGCAGGCGTTCAAGCGCCCGCTTTTCCGAATCCATCATTTGTTCAGGACGCGTGGCTCATGCAGGTTGTCGGCTGCGGTGCCGGTGGCTATTGTCGATCCAGCGTTAAGCCCACTCAATGCCGCATTCACACGCTTGCGCGCGATACACCCGGTTGCCTTGGTTGAGAAAAACGAAGCGCTCATCTCCGCGCGAAACGATGACGCCCGCCCCGAAAAGCCGCGGCTTCACGATGATGGCCGGCGACGCCTCAATCGTCCAGCCTTCGCTTCAGCAATCAGTTCCTTGAGCGCCTCGATGCCAGCATCCGTGAACGCCGTTACCGAGGCTAACTGCTCAGCGGGAACGTCCAGATCGTCGATGATCCCGAGATACCCGTCCTCTGGCTCCAGGTACATACACGCCAGTTCGTCCAGCCAATCCGCAGGCTCTCCGAGCATCTTTGCGACACAGGAGATCGTATAGACAAAACTCGGTGCTGCCATCGTATCAGGTCCCCCCTCGATTCATGGACATCCAGCCCTGTTCTGCCGTCGTTCCCCAGTCCCCCAGTTTCTGTCGCGTGCCGCGGGCGGCAGGTGGACGTGCTTTGCGTGACCATCGCCGTCGTGCCGGCAATTGAGTCGAGGCTACATTTCGGCTTCCATGTCGATCTGCCCCAATCCTAGACGCGCCTCTCACCGTCGCCCTCTCGCCTCCGATGGCCGGGTAGCAGGCTCCGCAGCACGCAGATCCCGGATTCGGCACATCCTGAACCCGTCATTACGGCGCACACAGTGTCGAGATGCATCGCCAGCCATTGCGCGCGCGAACTGCCTCAGCCAGGATCTCCAGGTATTTTCGGTGATCGACCCGCTCATCCGGCGGCAACTCCGACGCCTTGTGTCGTTCGAGCGCCGCCTGTCGGGACTCGCCATTTCACGCCATTGCAAGAATCCGGCTGTAGGCCTCACACACGTATGCAAAGGTCTCGCGTTGATGGAAAGCGATGTCGAGTGGCGTTGGGCAACGGCGACGCTCAGGTAGACCGATCGCTGTGCGCCGACAATTGTGCAGTACGTGTGCCGCCTCATGCACGACGTAATCCGCAAACGGATCGGTCTGGTCGAAGTACGCGAGCAACACGTAGCAGGGGGCGCCCTGGCTTAATCCGACCAACTCGCCGTCCTCCGGGCCGAGCCGCTGTGCGCCCAGACTAGCCAGATACAGATTCGTGAGGCGCCACGCGGTCGATAGCCACGGTTCCGTGGTGAGCACGTCAACGATATTGTGCGGCGTGAGGAAAACGATTCCTCGTACGAGCGCGTCGAGCACGCAGTCACGTTCACGGACGCTGAACAGTCCCCGCACCATGGGGCTGAGCTTATTGCGCAGCCATGGATCCGTCGGCTCTGGCAAGGGCACCGATCGCGCGAAACCGCGCGCCCGGCGCAAGGTGGCTTCCATCAGCGCGGCTCGGAGCCGTTGCGTGGCGTCGGTCGCGATATCAACCAGTGTGCGTCCCGGCCAGCCGGCAAAGAAGCCGTCGTAGTCGCCCCTTGTCAGATATCGCCGGATTTCGCCTTCGATCCACGAGGACGATCCGACCGGCGGCATGCTCATGTGCAGCTCCGCATTTCATCGCCGCCTCGATCAGCAGGGTTGCGAGGCACTCCGCGCCGGTCGCCGCCAAGGCTTCGGCCTCCACAGCCGATCGAGCGGCCCGGCACCGGATGCGTCATCAGAACACGTCCGCGTTTGACCACCGGAGACAGCAGCCCCAGCGTTGCGAAAGCTATTAGCGCCGTCAGGTCTGAACAAGCTCAAGCCCGTTTTCGGCACACCATTGCCTCAGCGCGCTTTCGACTGCATCGGCTTCAAACGAATACCAGCGCTCGAGAACGCCCTCACGCTCCAGCAAATCCTTGAAACGCGCATAAGCCCCTTGCCGCCAGAAAAATCCTTCGACCCGGTCGTAACAGGCAGGCAACTCCTGTGCGACAAAGCACAAGGCGAGCCCTCTTCCGAGATCGAGCTCGTTCTTGTGTGGTATCGCAACATAGCGGTCGGAAGTGTCAAGGTCATCAGGAATCTCCTCGTCGAACGCGTCGCTCGAATCGGAAGTCCAATAGACCTTGCCCGTATCGAGCGAGACATACGCGCTATGCTCCATTGGAGCCGCGTAGCTGACGAAGTCGAAAGCCAAAGAAAGATCATCGTACCTGACTGCGACCATGGCCCTACTCACCCAGGTTGTAACGTGCCAGATTGGCATACCGGTCCGGGTCCGGGGTCGGCCGCCCGTTTCGCCGCGTCGGCAGCGCGACTCAAAGCTCTTCGCTCGGGTCAGCGATATCGAGCGGGAACTGCCACCCTTCCATACTCATGAGCATTTGCCCAAGATCGTCCCACGAGACCTCCTTGCCGTCGACCACCACGAGTGGCAGGCGCCCCGCCTGCGACTCATCCCATTCGATGTGCCCGCGCACCGTGCTGTCAATGATCCGGCGCTCATGAAAATCGATGTGCCTGACCGACAGCGCGCGACGCATCGTCTCAACGAGGCGCCCGAGCAGCACGAACACATCGTCGTCGGCTTCGCCGATGAGCTGAAGCCGGTAGCCGGCGCGAAGTTCTCCGCGAAGCTCAAAGGCATCCAGTGCAATCCGGTCGCCCAGGAGCCGGAACTGGAAATGGAACTGGTGCGGCTCCCCGTCGCAGTCGATCAGCCGGATGGGGTCAAGCCGGACGTTCTCGAAATCGGTGAATCCGGTGGACTCGGCAATCCTGGCATTGAAGCACAGCGCGCAGAGCAACTCATAGCGGCCATCGCAGGAGCCGCAGTGTATCGTGTCCCAAGGCGGCGTCTGGTTGCCGCATTGTTCGCATCGCGCATGCGCCATGTCGTGCCTGTTGTGACGGTTCTTCCTGCGATCGCTGGGAGGATGGATTCCGGTTGCTGTCTTCGGCGCCGTTGGTCGCACGGTGGCGGCGACAGGCAGCCCGACGAACCCGCAATGGGTGCATGGCAACTGGCGGAACGAATGCCGCTATTGTGACAGAGAGTGCGCGCGCCTGTCGGGCTTCGGGGACGAGCAGCACCGGACTGGCGTCAAGCGTCTTCTGCCGCGTGACCGGGAAGCGACACGACGTCCATGATCGACGTGCTCGATGAGATCATTCGCGCACGCCATCCCCAAAAGAGAGCGAAGCATCCCCGGGCGTGACTCCACCGCATCCGTGCCCGCCGCTGACGCTACGCAGCGTGAATTACATAACATGCTGCGCCTGGCCGACATGCTCATTGATATTCGCACTGGCTTCCATGCAGACGCGCTACAGGTCTCATATGCCAGGAGTTCTGACGCATGCGCCGCTTCTATAAAATATAGGAATACATAATAAATGGCGATAAATTATGTTATATCAAATGATAGCGAGGTGCAGGCCCCCTTTCCGGGTAGCGTTGGTTTGCATAAAACTGTTCCCCGATTCTTGCAGAAATTTGTTCCTAGCCTCTCGACGTGGAACAAGCGCCGCTTGATACCAAAAGCTCAACCTCCCCTCGTCGCACGGGCAACCTCAAGCGGGGCTGCTTTTGTCGGAATTCAAAATCGACAGCGTGCGTGAGGCGCCGGAAAAGTTACAAAATTGCCCCAAACGCTCATCGGAGGAACAGTTTTCTGCAAAATCTCTTGAAGCAAACTTGTTCCCAGCGCCCCCGCGGGCCCCAATTCGACTGGCCGCTCGCTGGCACAAAATTATGCAAACCGACGCGTGTCGGCTTTGGCAACCAGACAAGGAGAATATAGGACGGCGCTGCACTGGCCATTGCGAGCGGCGAGTGCGAACTAAACTAGAAGCCACGCCCTGGTCATCTCCCTCGAGGAGCAAAGCGTCGAGGCGAGGCTAGCCGACCACCATCATAATCTAGGAGTGTCCGACCGACGGCATCACAAAGAGGCGTTCGTCCCACACCACGGGTTGCGGCTCGGTCACGGCAATCCGCGTCGCGTCGGGGTGTGCGGGATTGACCAGCACGTTGAACTCTGCACGGACGACGACGGAAGGTACGATCAGGAGCGCGGTACGCGACTCGGTCAGCCAGGCGTCGCCGAACTCCCTTGCCGCCTGCAGTGCTGGCGCATCCCATCCCCCCGGCAACGATTCGGCCGAATGGCGTTCGACGCGAATATCGTCGGGAACCGCTGCTTCAACCCATCCGTGTGTCTTCGGTACCTTGCCGATGCGCGCATGAACAAGAACCTCGAGCATCGCACCGGCGAAGGTCGACGCGGCGTAGATGACCGGTCGCCCCGGGCTATTGAAGCGGCCGCCCACCAGCATCGCGCCGGTGCCACTCCAGACCGTGTGTCGAGTGTCGGCGATTCGAAACAACTTCACGCCGGCAACCCATAAAACAGTTTCCAGAGCAGCTCTTCGACCCGGCGCGCGCCGAGCTCGGTCAGCGCAACATCGAGCGGCGCCCGCCCTTCGAGCTCCGGGTGCGGCGTCGACAGGAATTCCCGCGCGTCCTCTTCGTCGTTCCAGACGTAGGCCGTCGTCGCGACGATCCTGGCCAGCCGCTCAGTCTTTTCCGATTCGTCTGGCGTCAGCCGATCGCGACGCCGCTTATAGGTCGCTTCAGGGATGATGCGGGCAAGTAGCGCACGCCGGGCGTCGGCACCCTGCGTCGCATGTTCGACGCCCGCGCGCAGCGCGGACTTGGGCAGGCCGTCGCGGACAAGTGCCTCGAGTTCCGCGAGCGTGTGCGGGACCTGGCGCAGCTCCATGACCGCGGCCACTGCTTCAGGCGTAATCAGTGACATGCGACTCCCGATTAAAGTATCAGTTGATACCAAATGATAGCGCAATTGATACCGTCCGCAAACCCATCTTCAATCTAGCGGGCTCCAGCGGGGAGACTGCCGAGGCGGCCACCTCAACATCGTCCGTGCCTGCGAGAATCACCCACATAGCATGACGGCACGTTACGGCCTACAGAAATCTTTCATACACGAAACGCTCAAGCAATTAAGCATCCGCTCGCGACAGGATGTCGCACTGGGCGTACGGATAAACCATTTATAGTGCACTGCACAAGCCCGTGTGATCGGTAGGTGCGATCTGACGGTCATGTTATAGTGCACTGCACAAACTCCGTCCGATCGACGAGTGCGATCTGACGACCGCGTCCGGCGTTGCCGGGTTGCGGACAGACATGCCGCTGAAGGTGAGTCGACACGCCTGTCAGCTACACCCAGTTTCTGTCTACATCATCAAAATGAGGTCCCTGTGAAATACCTTCCCCGCATCGCCGCGTCTGGAGCACTCCTGGTCGTCGCTCTCGGTATCGTCACCTTCGCCCAGATCAAGTTCGCGCCGCAATCCGCAGACAACAACCCGGTCGCACGGATCGTCCTGAACGTCGAGTCGCAACTGAACGGCTGAGCGACTCCACCGCTGTATGTAGCCCGCGCCCCGCAGGCAAAGAAAAACCCGCCAGGCTCCGAAGAGAACTGGCGGGTTTGAGCTACTGATTTCGGATTCACATACCAGGCGATGGTAACGGAGTTGACGCCTGCTCAGGCTCCTCCAGCGACCAGTCAGCCTCCATGTCCACGGCATCCAACACCTTGGGCAGGTCACCAATCGTCAATTCGAGACGCTTCATCGTGGCCTCGTGAGACAGGCAATCTTCCCCTTCGACGTTTCGATCATCAGAAACTTGAAGAGCGTGTCGCCACACTGATCCAGCGCAAGCCAGCCCTCCCCGCCTTGCGCAAATTGTCACCGCGCAACCTGAAGGCATGGCCGAATCCAGAATTTGTGCAGCAGCCTCCTGCACAAATTGAAACCTCTTCGGCTTGGCAAACATAGGATTGCGAATTAAACGTCGGTCAATTCCTTTTATGTCAAATTGAAATATCACTTCAGAGCCCGAAATCATCCAGAGCGCTGTGACGCACGGTTAGAACTGTCGATTTCTCAGAAGCTCCCGGCGAAAGTCGTATTGTGCTGCCACCGCCAAAAATCGAGTTCCTTTACCGCTACGACGGCCATATCGGCCATACGCAGTCGGTCTGCGACAGACAGGCAAGACAAGCCTTGGCGACAACAAACTGTCTTTCTGCTTTTACGCTTGCGCCTTTACCCGGCCTAAACCAATCGATACAGTAACGTTGCATATGTCAACCGACGGTCGCACCACTTTGGATTTCCGGCTGCGTCCCGACTCAAAACGCTGTCTTGCAGTCCTCATCGCAGCGTCAAAATCAGGTTCAGTAGCCAGGTGCCGATGGTCCACGCTCACGAGCCAGCCGCTGGCAGAGGCACACCAACGAACGCGACCTTCCTCATACATTAAACAGAACCATCGCCACAGCTCCGCGTCGTCCCGATTAGCAGTACAGGCCGCTTCTTCGCGAATTTCTTTTGCCATCGCACTGTGCATGACGTTCTCCTTTTTCAGATCGAGTTGACCTTTGCAAGCAATGCCCGGCCAGCTCGCGACCCATTGGTTTTTCCGAGTGCATGGCCAATGAATTCTCCCGCCTGTACAACCGCAGCAATGTCAACGCCAGTCTGCACACCCAAGCCATCAAGAAGATAAAGAACGTCCTCGGTCGCCACGTTGCCGGTTGCACCTTTCGCATACGGACAGCCGCCCAGGCCCGCAACAGAGGAATGAAAAATGTTCATCCCGACACCCATTGCAGCGTAGATGTTTGCAAGAGCCTGGCCGTATGTGTCATGAAAATGACCTGATAGACGGCTCATGGGGAAGGTATTGCCCGCTGCCTCCACGACCGCTGAAACCTGCCTCGCCGTACCTACCCCGATGGTGTCGGCCAGATCGATCTCGTCACATCCGAGGTCAGCGAGGCGCGCTACAACGTCAAGGACGGCATGCACGGACACCGGACCTTGATAGGGACATCCGAAACAGCATGAAATGCTTCCTCGCAGTCGAACTCCCGCGCCCCTTGCTGCTTGCGCAACTTCGGCGAATCTGTCAATCGCTTCGCTAATCGAACAGTTTATGTTGCGAACGCTGAACGCCTCGCTGGCAGCCCCGAAGATCACTACTTCGTCCGCACCTGCGTTGATGGCGCTTTCAAAGCCACGCATATTTGGGACAAGCGCCGAATAGACGATCCCTGAGCGGCGGTCAATCTGACTCATGACTTCGCAGCCGTCTGCCATCTGCGGGACCCATTTCGGCGACACAAACGATGCGGCCTCAATATTTGTCAGCCCGGATGAAGACAACCGGTTCACGAGTTCGACTTTGACACTGGTGGGCACGTTGGTTTTTTCTCCTTGCAGACCGTCGCGTGGACCGACTTCGACAATCTTTACCTCCTTCGGAAGTGGCATCGCGGCACTCAGGTCAGCAATATTCATCACGGGCATCTCAGACCTCAAAATTAACAGTTGCGCGCCGTACGCAACCTGATCGCCGACCGCGTACAACACCTCCGACGCTGTACCTGTAGCCGGCGCGCCAATGGTGTGCTTCATCTTCATCGCTTCCATCAAGATCAGCGGCGCGCCCTTCTCCACCACGGTGCCCGGCTCGACCAGCACTGCGATCACCTTGCATGGCATCGGCGCAGTCAAACGGCCTTCGCCGCCTTCGGCATCCGCGGCATGTGCGCGCAGGTTCTGTCATTCGAAGGCCAGCGACTGGCCAAGGCAGAACACGTGGGACGTGTCACAGCCGACGAACACGTGGCCCGTTGCGCGCGGGTCGCCGATCATCGCGCGGAATCCATGCGGACCGGCGCTACTCGACCACCCGAAGTCTTCACGCACGCCGTCGTGTTCGAGTGTTTGCGCGTTCGTCTGACACTGTCATGCCGAGCACGCCCAGATCGCCAAATTTGCGCCACAGGTCCATGGGAAACTGATCCGTACGATCGATTTACACAGCTCGCGGGGCGATTTCTTTCGACGCAAATGACGCGACAGTATCCCGCAGCATGTCAAACTCGTCACCCAACATAAAATCGAGGCCTGGAAGCGTACTTACACCTAAGTCTCCAATCTGGTTCTGGCACATACCGTCGCGGTATTCCCCTATGGTCATTCGAGTTGCCCGACACCTCAGGCAACTTTACTCGGCTGTCCTGCGCGTTCCTCTAAATACTTTGACATCAAAGCACGCGCCTTCTCCGCCGCAGATGCGGCGTTGCGGTCCTTCACATGTCCGAAGCCCCTGATAGTCTGCGGCACCCGCGCCAGTTCAATTGCTGTCTTCAGCGCCTGGGGTTCGAGTGTCGTGACGACTTCCATCATCAGTTTTTCGAATTCCGTGACCGCTGCCCGTTCGTGACGACGTTCATCTGAACGGCCGAAAGGGTCAAAGACTGTGCCCCTCAGGAACTTCGCTTTTGCGATGATCCTGAACGCTGTCAGCATCCATGGTCCATATTGTCGTTTGATCAAATGGCCCTTCGCGTCCTTATTCGAAAACGTGGGGGGCGCCAGGTGGAACTTGAGCCTGAAATCGCCCTCGAACTGATTTCTCAACCGTTGTATGAAGCTCGTGTCCGTGTAGAGACGAGCGACTTCATATTCGTCCTTGTACGCCATCAACTTGTAAAGACTTATTGCGACTTCACGCGTAAAGCTGTCTCCGTAGACCCGTTGGCTTTCCAGTACACCAATTTCACGTACGAATTGCTCATACCGACGTGCATACGCGACACTCTGGTAGGCTGACAACCGCTTTCTACGATCTTCAACCACGCGCTCAAGGGACGGTTTGGGCGCTGGCATCATGATCACACTGACCGTATCCAGGCCCGCAGCCACGCGGGTAGACGGGAGGTTCAACGCAGCCTGGCGTCCCCACGAGAAAGCGGCTTTGTTCATCTCGACAGCGGCCCCATTCAGCTCAATGGCGCGCCGTATAGAGCTTTCCTCTAGCGGAACAAGCCCTTTCTGCCAGGCGTACCCAAGCATGAAGACATTGGTGGCAACTGCGTCGCCCATCAGTGCGGTGGCGATACGGGAAGCCTCAATTGCATCGGTGACCAGCGTCTGCGCCTTAACCTGCGCGAAAAGATGATCGGGCGTCGCCTGCCAGTCGGGATTTCGCGCGAAACTTCCCGTGGCGGCCACGTTCGTATTCATTATCGCGATCGTCCGGCCCGAGTTGCTCAGCGCCATTGCGTCCTTGCTTGCCGCGACCATCATGTCGCAGCCAAGCAGCAGGTCCGTTTCGCCCGCGGCGATTCGGGCAGCGTGCAAACTATCCGGCGAACCTGAGATTCGCACGTGCGACATGACGGCTCCCCCTTTTTGCGCCATCCCAGCCATGTCCAGGACCAGAACACCTTTACCTTCGATGTGAGCGGCCATCCCCATCAGGGCGCCGATCGTGACCACCCCCGTTCCACCGACGCCCGTTACGATTACGTTGTAAGGACGGTCCAGGCTTGCAATGGCGGGCGCTGGCAAGTTTGCCGGAACTGTCGCTTGCGTTCTGACGGCCTTGCGGATCTGCCCACCCTCAACCGTTACAAAGCTGGGGCAAAAACCGTTCACACAAGAAAAATCCTTATTGCACGAACTTTGGTCGATCGTACGCTTGCGACCCAACTCAGTTTCCAGGGGCGAAATGGACACGCAATTTGACTGAACCCCACAGTCTCCGCAGCCTTCGCATACCTCTTCATTGATCACCACCCGGCGGGCCGGATCGACCAGCTTCTTCTGTTTTCTCCGACGTCGCTTCTCAGCAGCACATGTCTGCGCATATACGATGACTGTGACGCCAGCAATCCCCCGTAGCTCACGCTGCAACGCGTCCATCTCGTCCCGGTGAAGTACCCGGCTGCCCTGCGGCAGCGCCATCCCGTCAAATTGTTCAGGCTCGTCACTGACAATGTGAACCTGCTTAACTCCTTCAGCGGCCACTTGATTGACGATCTGAAGCGCGGTCGGCCCTCCCTCCACGGGTTGCCCACCCGTCATCGCTACTGCATCGTTGTAAAGAATCTTGTAGGTGATGTTGACGCCGGCTGCAATTGCTGCGCGGATCGCCAGCGAGCCGGAGTGCATGTAGGTACCGTCACCTAGATTCGCGAAAATGTGAGGGGTTGATGTGAACGATGCCTGGCCGATCCACGTTGCCCCTTCGCCACCCATCTGTGTGAAAGTTTCGGTGTTTCGATCCATCCACATTGCCATGAAGTGGCAGCCGATCCCCGCCACGGCGCGGCTGCCGTCCGGGACTTTCGTCGATGTATTGTGTGGGCAGCCGGAGCAGAAATAGGGAACACGCGTTGGCAATGCGGCGTCCACCTTGGGACCAGGTCTGTCCGCCTTGTCGGCTTCAAGATAATCCCGCACGCTGTCTGGCAGTTCGCTATCCTTAAAAACGCGCGAGAGACGCCGAGCGATGACCCTGGCGATAACTGAAGCACTCAATTCGCCGTTTGGCGACAGTAGAATGCCGCTCTTCGGAACCTGAACCCATTCCCCGGCTTCGCTATACTTTCCGACAACTCGCGGGCGCGAAGAAACAGGCTCGTTGTATAGCTGCTCCTTGATCTGATATTCGATAATCTGTCGCTTTTCTTCAACGACCAGTATTTCCGACAGTCCTTCTGCGAACTCCCTGACGCTCTGAGGCTCAAGCGGCCAGGAGACGCCTACCTTAAGCAGACGGATACCGAGCCGGCTCGCAGTTTGATCGTTCAGCCCGAGCAATGTCAGAGCTTCGCGAGTATCAAGGTAGCTCTTGCCGGTGGTCGCGATCCCAAGACGGGCATCGGGCGCGCTCCACACTTGCCGGTTGAGGCGGTTGAGCCGCACATATTCGAGCAGCGCATACAGGCGCTCTCTTTGCAGACGATTTTCCTGCTCAAGCGGGGCATCTGGCCACCGGAGTGAGAAGCCGTCCGACGGAATCGGATAGCTGTCCGGAATGCGGATTTCGACGGCTTGAGGATCAATTTCGAACGAAGCTGACGTTTCGATGGTATCGCTAATCGTCTTGAATCCGACCCAGCATCCGGAATACCGGGACATTGCCCAGCCATGCAACCCAAATTCAACGTACTCGCGAACGCCGGAGGGGTTCATAACCGGCATCATGGCGGCAATGAAAGCATGTTCACTCTGGTGAGGCAGACTGGATGACTTACAGCTATGGTCGTCACCGGCAATAACCAGGACACCACCGTGCTTCGACGTACCGGCGATGTTGCCATGTTTGAAGACATCGCCGCTCCGGTCGACACCGGGACCCTTGCCGTACCAGAGTGCGAACACCCCATCTACCGTCGCATTCGGATCCAGATTCACCATCTGGCTACCCCAAACCGACGTGGCCGCAAGCTCCTCATTCAAACCGGGATTGAATTTGATGTTGTGGGACGCGAGGTGGTTCTTGGCTTTCCATAGCTCCTGGTCGACCGCGCCGAGCGGTGAGCCGCGGTACCCAGAGACAAACCCACCCGTGTTGAGGCCAATGGCTTCATCCCTCGATTTTTGCGCCAGGAGCATCCGAACAAGGGCCTGGGTCCCCGTCATGTACACGCGGCCGTGAGGCTTCACATACTTGTCGTCGAGCGTAACGGTCAAAGGTGCGCCGCCCTCAACGTCGGTGGGGTCTTCAATACACGAGTCCATCGTGCCGTCTCCGCGAATGAGTATTTTCATGGAGTATATGAATCCGTTCCGGTATCGTAAAATTCTTAATTCGGAAACCCGGTATTGGATTTTCAGATGGCTCAAGATATTACGATGCGACAGTTGCGGTACTTCGTTGCGGCAGCGGAGAGTGGTCAGTTCTCCATGGCGGCAACAAACGAACACGTCTCGCAGTCTGCAATTACGAACGCCGTGTCAGGGTTGGAGGATTTACTGAGCACGCGGCTTTTCGACCGTATGCCTCACGGTGTTGCCCTCACGCTCGACGGCCATGATTTCTACTACCACGCGCGGCACGTGCTGGACTCGCTGAGTGACGCCCTCTATAAGTCCCGCTCGAGAGTGCGCGATGCGCAGGGGACAGTGCGGGTCGGCGCGTCCTACACGGTCATGGGCTACTTTCTGCCGGAGATGTTGGCCCGCTTCAGGGCAAGTTATCCGCAGATCTGCTTTGAATTGCATGATCTCGACCGGCCCACACTTGAGCAGGCCATTCTCTCGGGGCAGGTAGATATTGGCATTGCGTTGCTGTCGAACCTGACCGGCTTGAACCGCTTTGAACACCGGCGCCTGATCCGGTCAGAGCGAAAGCTGTGGGTCGCTCCTTCACACCCCCTTGCACAGGTGCATCAGCCGTCGCTGAAGGAGATTGCCCAGCACCCATATATCATGCTGACAGTTGACGAAGGCGAAGCTTCGACAATGAAATACTGGAAAAAGGAGAAGCTTGCACCCAGCGTTATTCTTCGCACCGGGTCCGTTGAGGCGCTCCGCGGGCTGGTGTCTCACGGATTTGGCGTGACAATCCTGTCTGAAATGGTATTCCGTCCGTGGTCTCTGGAAGGCAAACGGATCGAAGCGCGTGATATAGCGAATGCAATTCCTCAGATGGAGGTCGGTATGCTGTGGCGAAAAAATTCAACGCCCTCGCCTGCCGCACGAGCATTCATCGACTTTCTCGGGTACGCCCGCCAGAACTAGAATCTTGCCGAAGGAGACGCCGATGTGGCAACCGGATCCAACCTCACTCAAACTCTTCGTCGCGATTTGTGAGGAGGGAAGCATCGCTCGCGCTAGCGAGCGGGAAGGTATGGCAGCTGCAGCGGTAAGCAAGCGTATTGCCGACATGGAGCAGGCCCTTGGCACGCCGCTGCTGATCAGACGCGCACGTGGCGTTAGCCCGACTGCTGCCGGAGAGATTCTCCAGCGTCATGCTAAACACCTGATGCGCAGCGTGGAGGTCCTGCAGTCTGACCTCAGCGAGTTTTCAAGCGGTGTCCGAGGGCTCGTACGTGTCATGGCCAACGTTTCTTCCATTGTTGAGTTCGTTCCGGACCAGATCGCATCATTTCTGCAGTCGAATGAGAAAATCCGCGTCGTTCTCGAGGAACGCGTCAGTACCGAAATTGTTCGGGGCGTCGCGGACGGCATCGCCGATATCGGCATCTGTCGGGATTTTGTCGGCGGCACAGAAGTACAGATGCTCCCGCTCCGAAGCGATCATTTCGCCGTCGCCGTGCATAGGAGCCACCCGCTTGCTGACCGGGCTGTGCTTTCTTTCTCGGAGACGCTTGAGCATGAACAGATCGGCCTCTCGGTGAACGCAGCCCTCAACTCGCTGATGAAGCGGGTCGCCTCGGAGCATTCCCGGCAACTTCGATATCGCGCTAACGTTTCCACGTTCGATGCCGCCTTCCGTCTCGTCCAGCTAAATCTTGGCCTTGCTGTTTTACCGATGGAGGTCATCTCAAAGTATAGCCAGACGTACGATCTGTCTGCCATTCCCCTTTCGGATGAGTGGGCGACCCGGCAGTTTGTCGTCTGCGTGCAGCATGTTGACCGGTTGTCGGTCGCTGCCCGGCGATTTTTTGATCACGTCATGGCCGGCAAGAAATAACCTTTTTCAGGGCAGTACATACCCTGACAGGGATTTTCCGCCCCCGCGTACAAGGCCTCCTGGCGGGCGTTGCGAGCCATCGCAAGCGACGATGGACGCCATCGCCCATGGTGGATTGCTGCGTGTCACAGATGCCAGCAAGCTCTAGGCTCATGTAAGAGCAAGAGAGCGCAAAGTGACGATCAGCAATGTAGTTGTACAGGAAGTCGGTCTTCGCGATGGCCTGCAAAGTATCCCCCAGGTCATGTGCACAGAAGATAAAAAGGCATGGGTCGACGCGGCTTATGCGGCTGGGATCAGGCACATGGAAGTGGCCTCCTTCGTCCCCGCGAAGTTACTTCCGCAAATGGCGGATGCAGCCGACATCGTTGCACATGCGCTTACCCTGCAAGACGTTCTCGTAACAGCACTTGTGCCCAATCTGAAGGGCGCCGAGAACGCGTTGAAATCGGGAGCACACCGCATCGTCGCACCCATCTCAGTCAGCGAGCAGCACAGCCTCGCCAACGTGCGCAAGACGCCCGATGCAATGCTCGAAGAGTTTCGGAGAATGCGTGAACTTCGCGACAGTGAACCGGCGTGGGCCCGCACGTCCCTCGTTGCAGGGCTCTCAACCGTCTTTGGTTGCTCTTTCCAGGGATACGTCCCGGAAGAGGACGTCCGCGACATTGTTCTCAAGGCAATCGATGCAGGCGCGGACTCCATAGCGCTTGGCGACACCACGGGCCATGCAACGCCTGCTCATGTGGCCCGGCTGCTGGATCTTCTCATTCCACTGTCCGGAAGAAAGCTGACGAGCCTTCACTTCCATGACACGAGGGGAATGGCGCTGGCAAATACAGTTGTGGCGCTTGAACACGGTGTACGGGAGTTCGACGCATCGCTTGCCGGGCTGGGTGGCTGCCCTAATGCTCCTGGCGCAACCGGAAATGTCGCCACAGAGGATCTGGCTTATCTGCTCCACAGTATGGGCTTCGAGACTGGCATCGACCTTCAGAAGCTTGTCGCAGTGCGCGAGATCCTGAAGCGTGCCATACCGGATGCTCCGCTTTACGGTTACATCGCCCGTGAGGGAATCCTCGCTGGCTCCCTTCCCCAACATCTCAGCGCCCGTGGAGTGCAACATGACAATGTCTAGGAATGCCGCTGGCACTTCTTCAGCCCGCCTGCCTCTGGATGGTGTTCGCGTCGTGGAGCTCTCGCATATGGTCATGGGGCCAACGTGCGGCATGATCCTTGGCGACCTGGGCGCGGACGTCGTCAAGGTAGAGCCTCCAAAAGGCGACAACACACGGCGCCTACTGGGTGCAGGAGCCGGGTTTTTCAGGACCTTCAACAGGAACAAGAAAAGTGTCGCTCTTGACCTCGCCGAACATACGGGTCGTGAAGCGCTGCTTAAACTGGTGGACACTGCGGACGTGTTCGTCGAGAACTTCAAGCCGGGCCGGATGAAAGAACTCGGACTGGACTACGAGACGTTACGGCAGCGCAATCCCAGGCTGATATACGTGTCCCACAAAGGCTTCCTTAGCGGTCCCTACGAGAAGCGCCTGGCGTTGGATGAAGTTGTGCAGATGATGGCAGGGCTCGCCTACATGACGGGCCCGGTTGGACGGCCACTGCGCGCCGGCAGTTCCGTCAACGACATCATGGGCGGAATGTTCGGAGCCATCGGCGTGCTGGCTGCGTTGTACGAACGGAATATCACAGGCGTTGGCAAAGAAGTTCAATCAGCCCTTTTTGAGAACTGTGTACTGCTTTCTGCCCAGCACATGCAACAGTTTGTCGTCACTGGACAGCCGGCAGCGCCAATGCCGGAGCGTATCAACGCGTGGGCTGTGTACGACGTCTTTCAGCTGGCGGACGGACATCAGATGTTCGTCGCGGCTACCGGCGATGCACAGTGGCGGGCGCTCTGTACCATTTTGGGCCGTGAAGACCTGCTTGGGGACGCCACGCTTTCGTCGAACAACGACCGGGTCAGGTCGCGCGAATGGATCATTCCATCACTCGCCAAAACCATGGGTACGCAGGATCCTTCTTTGCTTGCCAGTGCATTTGAAGCAAACCACGTCCCATTCGCGAATATCACGCGGCCCGAAGAATTGTTCGATGATCCGCATCTTAGGGCGAGCGGGGGTCTTGTAAAACTTCAGCTGGACGACGGTTCTGAAACAGAGATGCCTCTCTTGCCCCTTTCGTTTGGCGGTGCGCGGTTGCAGCCGCGCTTGCCAATCGCTGCGATCGGCGAGCATACGCGGGAAGTTCTCGACGGGCTGGGATATACGCAGCAGGAAATTGACGATTTATCCCGCTGCGTCGCCAGGGCACCCGCTCGTGCCGCCCAGGCTGACTGAGGCAGCTTCATCTTTATGACCGGATCCAGATCCGGTCAAAACTTTCTCGAGAATTTCCATGCCGATTTTAAGGTTGGGTGAGCTGTTACCCGTCATCGCCGAATCTGCGTTCGTTGCAGAAGGTTCGACTGTTATCGGTCAGGTGGTCATTAACGCAGGGGCCAGCGTCTGGACCAACGCGGTATTACGAGGCGACAACGAACCGATCTCTATTGGCCAGAACAGCAACGTTCAGGAGGGCGCTGTCCTTCACGCGGATCCTGGCTTCCCGCTTGTGGTTGAAGATAATGTCAGCATCGGCCACCAGGCCATGCTTCACGGATGCACGATTGGAGCAGGCAGCCTCGTTGGTATCCAGGCAATCATCCTCAACGGCGCGGTAATCGGCAAGAACAGCCTAGTCGGAGCCGGGGCGCTCGTCACGGAAGGA
The DNA here is from genome assembly GCA_036383775.1 of Paraburkholderia sp. Classification (GTDB taxonomy): domain Bacteria; phylum Pseudomonadota; class Gammaproteobacteria; order Burkholderiales; family Burkholderiaceae; genus Paraburkholderia. The sequence continues at coordinate 30,362 of DASVNP010000329.1, forward strand.
AAAACGTTTCCGGACAACGTCCTCATCCTCGGCTCCCCGGCCAAAGTGGCAAGAGAGCTCACGTCAGCGGAGATTCGCAATATCGCCGCTAATGCTTCCGGGTACCGCGACAAAGGCCGCCAGTACAAGCAGACGCTAACCCGGGTCGGATAGGTTGATTCCCCAGAGTTCCACAGCCGATCTTTTTCGGCGTACACACAATTACCAGGTCGGCCGCAGACCGAATCAAGGAGACGCAAGTGAAAATAACCAGGGCAATGGCATATCCGCCAGACGACCGGTCACCGCGAAATGCTGAGCCGGTCGCGCAGGCACATACAGGAGGTATCTCCCCCATGACTGCCGGCCACATCGGAGCAAGACTCGACCGCCTGCCCCCGACCAGATCAGTCTGGCTGATGGTGATCATGCTAAGTCTCGGGTACTTCTTCGAGATCTACGATCTCATGTACACCGGTTACATCGCGCCTGGCTTAGTCAAGGCTGGCATCCTCACGCAGACGACTCATGGCGTGTTCGGGACAACAGGGATCGCAAGTTTTATCGCTGCCCTGTTCAGTGGGCTCTTTGTAGGCACCCTTGCGTGCGGCTTTCTCGCCGACAAGTTCGGCCGTCGCGCCGTCTTCACTTACGCGCTGATTGGCTACGTCGCGGCGAACACGGTAATGGCTTTTCAGGATACGTCCACAGGTCTGAACTTCTGGCGATTCGTTGCCGGGATCGGGCTGGGTGTCGAGTTGGTGACGATAGGCGCCTATATTTCCGAACTGGTTCCCAAACAGATTCGAGGCCGCGCGTTTGCAACCGGCCAGGCAATTGGATTTTCCGCCGTGCCCATCGTCGCGTTTCTCTCCTATTTCATGGTGCCTCGTGCCTTCTTCGGACTCGACGGTTGGCGCTGGGTGGTTTTGCTGGGCGCGCATGGCGCAATCTTCGTCTGGTGGATCCGCCTGCGGCTGCCGGAAAGTCCGCGGTGGCTCGCTTCCAGGGGACGACTGGAGGAAGCCGACGCCATAGTCCGCCAGATCGAACTGAAGGTTGAGCGGGACTTCGGTCGCCCGCTTCCGGCTCCTTCGGCGCCTGAGCCGGTTGCGCCGCAGGCAGGGTTTCGGGATATGTGGGTGAAGCCGTTTGGCAAACGAACCGTCATGCTGACCATTTTTCACGTCTTCCAGACGGTCGGATATTACGGATTTGCAAGCTGGGTGCCAACGCTTCTTATCAAGCAAGGCATCACGGTCACACAGAGCCTGATGTATTCAAGCATTATTGCCATCGCTGCACCAATTGGCCCATTGCTCGGACTGCTGATTGCTGACCGTTTCGAACGCAAAACCGTGATCGCAGTGATGAGTCTCATCAACGTTATCTGCGGCCTTTTGTTCAGTCAGTTCCGCGACACCGCGCTCCTCGTTGCAATGGGCGTTAGCCTCACATTGGCAGGCAACATCATCTCGTTCACATATCACGCGTATCAGACCGAGCTTTTTCCGACCAGCATCCGCGCGCGGGCGGTCGGCTTTGTCTATTCCTGGAGCCGCCTGTCGGCTATCTTCTCTGCTTTTCTGATCGCTGACACGTTGAAGCACTTCGGCGTTGTTGGCGTTTTTGCTTTTATCGCCGGAGCGATGACCGTCGTCATGCTCACCATTGGCGTTATGGGCCCTCGTACGCGGAACGTCGGACTTGAGCAGCTTTCAAAATAATTGACCAACCATCTGAAAAAAATAATTTCAGTTTCACAACGATAAGTATGACTAATGGAGACAGTAAAGATGAAAAAGGTTTTGACATTAGGCTTGATTGGATCTTCCTTCCTCAGCGTTGGCGCTCATGCTCAAAGCAGCGCGACGCTGTATGGCGTCATCGACGAAGGGATCAACTACACCAGCAACGTCTCCACAGCCACTGGGGGGAAAAGCCTGTACAACCTGTCAAGCGGCGTCCTCCAGGGCAGTCGCTGGGGGCTTAAAGGAGTTGAAGATCTCGGTGGCGGCCTGAGGGCAATCTTTACCCTTGAAAATGGGTTCGACCTCAACACTGGCAAATTGAGTCAGGGCGGTCTCCTGTTCGGTCGTCAGGCCTATGTGGGATTGTCCAGCAACACCGCCGGTACGGTGACGCTTGGCCGGCAATATGATTCGGTTGTTGATTATGTCTCTCCCATCGCTATCAGCCATCAGTGGGCGGGTTACATTGGAGCGCACCCGGGCGACATCGACAACTTCAACAACGGACAGCGCACTAACAACGCCATAAAGTACACCAGCGCAAATCTGCATGGGGTGACCTTCGGAGGTCTTTATAGCTTCGGTGGTATTGCCGGGAATGAGACGCAGAACCAGGTATGGTCACTTGGAGCCGGATATGCCGGAGGTGCGCTGAATCTAGCCGTGGGTTACCTGAACGTACGCAACGCGAACGTCGGCTTTTTCGGGAACAGCTCCGCGACAACGCTCACAGCCGCGACGACAAATTCGGCGACACCCGTCATAAGCGGTTTCATGTCAGCCCACACTTATCAGGTCATCGGGGCAAGCGCGGCGTACACGGTTGGCTCAGCGACCGTAGGAGCTACGTACTCTAACACCCAGTTTAGAGGTCTCGGCGATACGGTCACGTCTGGACCCAACCCGAGTCATTATTCCGGGTCGACAGACTTCAACAATGGCGAAGTGAATCTCAGGTATCAAGTCACGCCCTCGTTGCTGCTCGGCGTCGCCTACGATTACACCAAGGGAGGAAGCACAACCATTGCGACCGGAAGTAACCCTGGTGCGACATATCATCAGGGCTCTGTGGGCGCAGACTATTTCCTGTCCAAGCGTACCGACCTGTATTTTATCGGTGTGTTCCAGAAAGCGTCAGGAACCGACTCGACCAACAAGCCGGCTGTGGCCGCCATTAACGGCCTGACTGCGTCCTCCAATGACCGGCAGATCGCGCTGCGAGTGGGTATCCGACATAAATTCTAGAGCGAGGCGGCGGCTGATCATTCGTAGGCCGGTGCTGTGTACCGCGGGTACCCTGACTGCTGTCGGTCGTCGAAACGAACCCGCGTTTCCAACCCGGGAGCGAAATCAATTCACGCATTAACCTGCGGATCCGATATCCGCTGGAGATATTCAGGACGATACGTTTTATGCTGTACCGGATTTGGGTGCGGACAATAAATCGCGATATAGAAAAATCAGCTTTTCGTTCCGGCGTTTATGAAGAGGCCTGATTCAGCATGGAAATGTAGTAATGCTAACTAGCAACGGCGCGGCATCTCGTGATTTGATATCAGGGCCGCGCTGCTTCTCTGTCTCGCGAACGTCGTCTCGTGATGACAATCGCCGTTGTTTGCTTACATCTGGAGTTCAGCCAATGAAGACTAGTCGATATTTAGTTGCCCCACTCATGAGTATCGCATTGTCTGTCTCTTTGCTAGGTGGTTGCGGCGGTAGCTCGACCAGTGAGCCACTAGCAAATCAGACACCAGCGGGCGTGCGGGTTATGAAGTCAACCACCAACGATGCGAGCAACGACCTTTTAACAGCAGGAGTCGGCGCGCCGACCCAGGCAGACCCGAGCAGCACGCTGCCAACCTATGCGGACCCTGCGCATCCAACGGCCCAGGAGCTGCGTCGCGTAGCGATCGAGACACATTTCGACAAAGGTGCGGGTGAAGGTGTCCTATGGGGAACAGGCTTTGATCCCATCGCCCAGAAACCCGTCGCGGGAGACGGCAAGGTTACTGGAAAAGAGATCCTAGCCTACTATGATGATGGGACCGGCACGAAGAACGTTGGCATGTTTGTCGATATACCCGATGCGTTTGATGTCAATAACCCATGTGTTCTCGTTGTGGCACCGGCCAGTGCCGCCCGACTTTTCAACGATACCTATCTGGTCTCATGGGGGTTGAGGCGCAACTGCGCTGTCGCTTCCACCGATAAGGGCGGCGGCAACGGTGTGCACGACCTGACATCGAACAGTGTGGTGCTTATTGACGGAACCATTGCCAACGCGGACGCGGCCGGAAAGGACTCAAGCTTTACCGCACCGAGTCTGACGGGTGCAGCACGCACAGATTTCCTCGCCAAATATCCGAACCGCATTTCGCTCAAATATTACGGAAAGCGCAATCCGATGGCTGAACAAGGCGATGACGTACTGATGGCGGCCAAGTTCGCCCTGTCGGAGCTGAATGAGGTATACGGTATTCCTCTCGCGAATGGCGCGAAATCCGTGCGCTTCACGAAAGACAATACGATCACCATACTGGTCGGGGTTTCTTCAGGGGGAGGCGGCGCCATGATGGGGGCAGAGAAAGATATCGATGGCTACTTCAGCGGCGTCGTTGCGTTTGAACCCGCGGTAAACCCGGCTGCCAACCCAAAGGTCAGTGTGACACGGGCGGGCAAGACCTTTCAGAGCACTGGAACATCGATTCTTGACTTCATTTCTATGGAGAATATCTACATGCCATGCGCTGGTCGTGCAGATTCGACGTGGCCTGGATACGCCAACCTGACGACAGGCGACTCCATATGCGCTTCGCTGCACGACAAGGGACTGGTTGCGGGTAACACGCCTGCAGATCAGGCCAACGACGCCGTTCGGAAACTGCTGAACTATGGATTCGACCCGGCGGGAACCTGGGAGTATCCGACGAACGGCGATCTTGCCGGACCTCAACACGCAATTGCCAACGCCTACATGCAAACCGGCGTGGATCGAGTCCTGTGCGGTATAACAGCCGCCCTGACCGTGGACGCGCACGGAACTCCGACGGCTCCTACGACCACGCAGCTGGCGCAAATGTGGGTGACCACCGGAACCTATAACCCGATGCCGATATACGAGAACTCCGTAGGTGGCCCGGTAAGGTCCACGCTCGCGGTCTCGCCGAGTACTGGTCGCGCGGACTCTGGCCTGGACGGTAAGCTCTGTTTGCAAGCCATCAAGACAGGAACGTCGGCGGAATCGGACACATATCGGGCGGGTGAGCTAGCTGCTGGTCACACGGGTAATCTGCACGGCAAACCCACTATCCTCATGCAAGGCCGTGAAGACGTCCGACTGCCGGCGACACTGACGTCGCGGATGTATGCCGGGCTTAACTCTGTGGTGGAGGGTTCGAATTCGAATCTTCACTTCTATGAGGTTACTAACATTGCGCATGCTGGCGGCACCCCGTCTCGACTCGTGCCAGTCCAGTATTACGCCTACACGGCACTGACCTGGATGTGGAATCACCTGAAAAACGGCACTCCGCTGCCGCCAGATCAGGTCATTCGCACCATCCCTCGAGGAACAAATCCGGACGGCTCAGCACGCGATCTGACAGTGAATGACGTCCCGTCGCCGGTCGCAAACCCGAAACCCGCGGACAGCATCGCTGTCACCAACGGTGCGGTCACCATCCCGGACTAGGCTGCCAACGCTGCAGGTAGCGGCTTCCTGACAAGGCAAGCCTTCCGCTTGATGTCGGGATTTTGAGGAGGTTCTCACGAGTGCAGACCCTTGAAGAGGGTCTGCCGCATAGCCGATGCCCTCCGTCTACCAAGAATTTGGCCAACGAGATTTTGCGCCCGCCCAGCATTCGCCGCGCGTTGCAGAAGAGACAGGTCAGTACGCGACGGTTGAAGTTCGAGAGCGCACCTTACCGGTCCGCGACGAACTTGTGGATCCTCCCAGCGCCACACGGAAGCATCCAGGCACATCCCAAACGCTTTGTCTCCAGGCTTGGGCTGCAATCGGCGCTTGATCGCTTCGAGTGCGGCGAAACTGGCGCCGCTTCTGTCGAAGGTCCCCCGTCGGGCACGCCATTTTGAACGACCTGCAGGACGACGCGCCACACTGCCTGATAGTCGACCACCGTTCACACACACGTGGCAAAGCTCCCTGCGATCTCCGATGATATCGATCGGAAACGCAATCGACGCGGATCCCGGCTTGCCGCGCGATGCGAGATGCGAGATGTTCTATTCCCACCCTTCCAGTCGGAGCGTCGCGCGCACGAGGCGCTGTTCTTCCTGTTCGATTTCCCGCAGATTTGCGCAAACGCTATCAATGTGCTCAGCCGCTGCCTTGCGGGCCTGTTCGGGTAGCTTACCGGTGACCGCGTTGAAGAGCCTAGCGTGCTGGCGATCGATCACCCGCTTCTGAGGCTCGCGATGATAGAGATTATTTACCGATGCAAATACCGAACTCAACAGTAGATCGGTCAGCGAGCCCAGCGTATGCACCAGCACGGGGTTATGGGACGCCTCACAAATCGCAAGATGAAATGCATGATCCAGCCGCGCATGAGTAGATGCGCTTGTTTCCCTGCCGTGCGCCGCGAGCATCTCTTCATAACGCCGGGTGATCATCACAAAGTCGGCCGGCGTGCCACGTAGCGCGGCGAGCCTCGCCGACTCTGCTTCAAGCATCCCCCGCACTTCAAACAGGTCATAAAGCGTGCGCGGCTGCGATCCAAGCAGATGCATCATCGGTGTAAGCGACGACCCAGCCGTAAAACTGGCAACAAAAGAGCCCTTGCCGTGCGAAGTCTCGATGATGCCCCGAGCCCGCAGCAGTTTAAGGCCCTCGCGCAACGCGGTTCGCGAGACGCCCAGCTTGTCGGTAAGCCGCCTCTCGGAGGGCAACGCCTGTCCCGTTTTCAGCACGCCATCGACGATCAACTGCTCGATACGCTCGGCAACGACGTCGGCAAGTTGTCGTGAGCTTTCCGAAATTGTAGCTGCCATCGTGAATCACACTGGTAATACCATCTGATTATGCTAACACAACTGATCCATCTTGATGGGCTTATATCCCAATGAATACGGGCAAAACGTGGGATTGAAGTACGTTAGTGTAAATGCAAAAACTGGTATTACCACATCGATATCCTGTCGACAACGAGAGAAAGACCCTGCGACAATTCTTTCCCGAGACACGTTCGCGCGAACGCGAGATCTGATTACAGAGCTCAGAACGAAGCGCGATCTACAGAGACTTTCCCGATGAGCTACCACTACAACGAAAGTATCGACGGCCCGCTTGTCACGAACGACAGATTCGAGGTCGTCGCGCAACTGCAGGAGCTCATCCCCGATCTGCAATTGCTGCACGAACAGGAAGACTTGCGCCCGTTCGAGTGCGACGGCCTCGCCGCCTATCGGGCGACGCCGCTGCTGGTCGCGCTACCCGATAAGGTCGAACAGATCGAAGCACTCCTGAAATTTGCCAGCGAGAAGAAGATTCCGATCGTAGCCCGCGGTGCAGGCACTGGCCTCTCGGGTGGTGCATTGCCGCTCGAGAAAGGCATTCTGCTTGTCATGGCGCGCTTTAACCGGATTCTCGAGGTCGATCCTGAGGCGTGCCTGGCTCGCGTGCAGCCTGGCGTGCGCAATCTCGCTATCTCACAGGCGGCCGCGCCGCATGGCCTGTACTACGCGCCGGACCCGTCTTCGCAGATCGCATGTTCGATCGGCGGCAACGTGGCCGAAAACGCAGGCGGTGTGCACTGTCTGAAATATGGCCTGACTGTCAACAATATTCTCAAGCTGGAAATTCTGACCATTGACGGTGAACGCATCACGCTTGGCTCGCACGCACTCGATGCGCCCGGTTTCGATTTTCTCGCGCTTTTTACCGGCTCGGAGGGCATGCTCGGCATCGTCACCGAAGTCACCGTCAAACTGCTCACCAAACCGCAAAGCGCGAAGGTGCTGCTTGCCAGTTTCGATGACGTCGAAAAAGCCGGGGCGGCAGTCGCAACGATTATCGGCGCGGGCGTGATTCCAGGCGGCCTCGAAATGATGGACAACCTCGCGATTCGCGCGGCGGAAGACTTCATCCATGCGGGCTATCCCGTCGATGCAGAAGCGATCCTGCTATGCGAAGTAGACGGCGTGGAGAGTGACGTTCACGAAGACATCGAGCGGGTCGAGGCGCTATTACGCGCGGCCGGTGCGACCGAAATCCGCGTGGCCAGAGACGAAGCCGAACGGCAGCGCTTCTGGGCCGGCCGGAAGAACGCATTCCCGGCAGTGGGCCGCCTCTCGCCCGACTACTACTGCATGGACGGCACGATTCCGCGCCGTGAACTGCCGCGCGTGCTCAAGGGTATCGAAGATCTTTCAAACGAATACGGTCTACAGGTGGCGAACGTATTCCATGCCGGCGACGGCAACATGCACCCGCTGATCCTGTTCGATGCCAATGCGCCGGGCGAAGCCGAACGCGCCGAAGCGATTGGCGCGCGCATCCTCGAGTTATGCGTGGCCGTAGGTGGCAGCATTACCGGCGAGCACGGTGTGGGTCGCGAGAAAATCAACCAGATGTGCGCGCAGTTCACCAACGACGAACTCACGTTTTTCCACGCACTCAAGGCCGCCTTTGATCCAGGCGGTCTGCTCAATCCTGGCAAAAACGTCCCGACACTTCATCGCTGCGCGGAGTTCGGCTCCATGCATGTTCATCACGGCGCACTGCCCTTCCCTGAATTGGAGCGTTTCTGATGTGCCTCGATCCGGTTTCCATGGACGACAGCGAACGGCTTGTCGCCGAAGTTGCGTACGCTGTTGCCCGAAGGACGCCGCTGGCCACTCGCGGCGGCGGCAGCAAGGCTTTTCTCGGCCGTCCTGTAAACGGCACGCCGATCGACACGCGCTCGCATCGCGGCGTCGTGAGTTATGACCCGACGGAACTCGTGATTACCGCTCGCGCCGGCACACCACTCGTCGAACTGAACGCGACGCTCGACGCTGCCGGCCAGATGCTTCCCTGCGAGCCACCGGACTTCGACGGCAGGGCTACGGTCGGTGGAATGGTAGCGGCGGGACTCGCGGGTCCGCGGAGGCCCTGGTCGGGCTCGGTGCGCGACTTCGTACTCGGCTGCCGCCTGATCACCGGCGAAGCCAGGCATCTGCGCTTTGGTGGCCAGGTGATGAAGAACGTAGCGGGCTACGATGTGTCGCGCCTGCTCGCCGGCAGCTTCGGCTGCCTCGGATTGATCACCGAAGTTTCGCTAAAGGTACTGCCGAAACCGCGCGCCGTCGCGAGTCTGGCTATCGATGTCGGACACAAGGAGGCAATCCTCGAACTCTCTGCCTGGCGTCGCGCTGGTCTGCCGGTCAGCGCGGCTGCCCATTTCAATGGCCGTTTGCATGTGCGGCTCGAAGGAGGCGTTGGGTCGGTAAGCTCCGCCGCGACCCGGATTGGAGGCGTCGAACTCGATCTGCAGTTCTGGGAGGACTTGCGCGATCACCGCCTGGCATTTTTTGACGACCCGCGTCCGTTGTGGCGCCTGTCGCTGCCGAACGCCTCGCCACTGACCACACTGCCCGGAGACGCTCTGCTCGACTGGGCCGGCGCACAGCGCTGGCTGAAGTGCGACGCGCCGGCCGCGACGATTCGGCAGATCGCGCAGGTCGCGGGCGGGCATGCAGTCTGTTTCACTCCCGATGTGAATAGCGAACCATTCGCCCCGCTTGCGTCCGCATTGCTGCGCTTTCACCGGCAACTGAAGCTGCGACTCGATCCCAGTGACGTCTTTAACCCCGGTCGTCTGTACGCGGATCTTTGACGCTGGCTAGTATGCGGACCCTGCACCATCAGGACCGCATGCCCTTGGTTTTCTGACATGAAGGCAAACGACCACCATGCAAACCAATTTGAGCGACACCGCTAAAGCGTTATCGCGCGCGGACGAAGCTGAACAGATTCTGCGCTCGTGCGTGCATTGCGGATTCTGTAACGCGACCTGTCCGACCTATCAGCTGCTCGGCAACGAACTCGATGGTCCGCGCGGGCGCATCTATCTGATCAAGCAGATGCTTGAGGGTGAGCCGGTCACGCAAAAGACCCAGCTGCATCTGGACCGATGCCTGACATGCCGCAACTGTGAAACCACCTGTCCATCAGGTGTCACGTATCACGCGCTGCTAGACATCGGCCGGGCGGAGCTTGAACGGCGAATCGAGCGCCCCGCTTCGGAGCGCCTGCTACGCGAAGGTTTGCGCCGTGTGATTCCTCGCCGGGCGGTGTTCAACGCATTGCTGAAAACCGGTCAGGCCATGCGTCCGTTCCTTCCTGAATCGCTTGGACGGAAGGTGCCGAGGCCCGGCGTGCGCCCGAAATCACGGCCGACCGCTCAGCATACCCGTACCATGTTGATGCTGGAAGGTTGCGTGCAGCCTGCGCTGTCACCGAATACCAACGCTGCAGCCACGCGCGTGCTCGACCGCTTGGGGATCAGCATTGTGAATGCAGCGAAAGCCGGCTGTTGCGGGGCGACTGACTACCATCTGAATGCCCAGGAAGCAGGTCTTGCGCGGGCGCGCCGCAATATCGACGCGTGGTGGCCCGCCGTCGAGGCCGGCGCCGAAGCCATCGTTCAGACGGCGAGTGGCTGTGGCGCATTCGTGAAGGAATACGGGCATCTGCTCCGCGAAGATCCCCACTACGCGACAAAAGCCCAGCGGATCAGCGAAATGACGCGAGACCTGGTGGAAGTATTGACCAATGAACCGCTCGATCCGTTGACACTCCGTCCACCCGGCGAGCAACCACAGCGAATCGCGGTCCATTGCCCATGCACGTTGCAGCATGCGCAAAAGCTGGGAGGAGCGGTCGAGTCAGTTCTGCAACGACTCGGCTTCGATCTGACAGCAGTGCCTGACGCCCACCTTTGCTGCGGGTCGGCAGGCACCTACTCGATCACCCAGCCCGAGCTTGCACAGCGGTTGCGCGACAACAAACTGGATGCGCTGGAGAGCGGCAGACCGGAGGTGATCGTAACGGCCAACATCGGTTGCCAGACACATCTGGATGGCGCGGACCGCACTCCCGTGCGTCACTGGATTGAACTCGTAGAAGCATCCTTAACAGAAACGAAACCGGAGATTGACCATGCGGAGCAAACCCATGCTGAGCGTCGCTGAAACGACCCGCATCCTCGAAGCCGCCCGCGCGGAAGCCGAGAAGCACCAGTGGGCCGTCGCCATCGTGGTGGTCGACGATGGCGGCCATCAGCTCGGCATGCTGCGTCTGGACGGCAGCGCGCCGGCCAGTTCGTACATCGCGACCGAAAAGGCGCGCACGTCGGCGATCGGCCGCCGTGAAACCAAGGTCTATGAAGACATGATCAATAACGGCCGCACCGCCTTTCTGAGCGCGCCGCTGCAAGGCACGCTGGAAGGCGGCGTGCCGGTGATCGTCGACGGCCAGGTGGTCGGCGCGGTCGGCGTGTCGGGCGTCAAGTCCGACCAGGACGCGCAAATCGCCAAGGCCGGCATTCAGGCTATTGCCGCTTGATTGAGCGGGCCGTTCCGTTCGCCAACCGACCAGGACGGCGGCACTGATGGAAAGAAGCTAACCGTTGCACAACGCGGGCCGGTGCCCCCTCATCGGCCCCATTCAGATAGATGGAGCAGTCGATGACTCAGATGAACCCGCGCGGCGGACTGCAAGTCGCCGCCAACCTCGATCAGTTTGTCGAAACCGAAGCCCTGCCCGG
>DASVNP010000330.1:0-6079 GCA_036383775.1 Paraburkholderia sp.
TTTGCTGGACAAGGGCATCTATGCCTACGTGACCAAAGCAACGGTCGACAAACTCCGAAGCGCTTACCGCCATAACCGGCTGCCCGGCGACGCCGACTATTTCACGAAGGTCCAGGACTACGACGAACAGGACTGGTCGAATAACATCGCAACACACCAGGCGATCATGCTCGAAGATGTTGCGGTTGTTCCAGTTACTTTCGGCTCGAAAGACAAAATTAGCGTGTTGGTGTTTCTGCGCAAGCAGGGCAACGACTGGAAGATAACTAAAGTCGATGACACGCTCGACTATCAATAGTCGATCTAAGTCGACGGTTACGTTGTCGAGCTGCTGACATCGCTTCAAGACCTGGCCGCGCTAGAGATCAGAATAACCATGCGCACTCTGAAGAAAGTTGTGTTTGTCTTGGCGAGCCTTGTTGCTTTACTGGTAGTCGGCTGGCTCGGGATAACCACGAGCGTCCCGGGTGCTCCCAAATTCAGACCTTGCAGTGAGGCATGGGTCAACGACGTGGCAGAGCGCTACTTCGACATTTCGGATGGAGAGGGCCACGGACCCGACCCGGGTAGCGGAGAATGGCTGGGTTCGGTGGAGAGAAAGGCAAAGTTGCCAGTCCGTGCGGATCTTGCTGACGCCCAGCGGTGCGGACTGATCCAGCAGCAACTCGAACGCCACACCTTCATCATTAACCAGCCGCTTGGAATCACAATCTCATTCTGATGGTGCAGTGAAGGCAGAATGTTCTTTCCTCCAAGCGGCCGCTTGCATTCAGTCAGACCCATACTCAACCTTAGCCGATAAAAATGCGCCTCGCCATCTTCGCTCTCTGCTCTTTAGTTTTTGCGCTGCACACGGCAGTCGCTACCGCAGACACAACCGTGAAATCACTTGATGGCGTCAGGGGCGCGATCAAGACACAAGATGCACGGAAAATGTTCGACAGTGAGATGAGCGGCACAAAACGGCCCGGGGTCTTCGGTACGAAGTTACCCGCGGGCTTCACCAGCGCGTATCTGGTGCAGCAGTTGGCACCGGGTCAAGATCCAAAGCGTGTGGTGCTGTCCAGCGCCGAACCTTGGCCGCTAAGACAGAATTCCTTCGTGGCCATGGTATGTCTCGCCGCGTCGCCAGAAGAAGCGGCTCGATCGATGCAATACGATAGCGGCAGTTGCAGTAGTTTGACCGGCGGTGATTCGGATAAAAAAGACGTATGGTTCGGGGTGTTCGAAGTCACTGGCGGCGGCCCACCAAAACTCATCGCGCGCACCGATACGCCTGTTACCACCCCGACTAACTGGAGCGACACGGATATAGACCTGCCGGTGGATCTTGACGCGAGGGACGCAAAAGACGATGCCCTGTCCATGCCTGCAAGTTGGACACGATTTGATCTTGCGCCCTATCAGATCAAATCCGGCGAGTACGCGTTTGGCGTCCGTGCGGGCTGGAGTGAAGGCTACGCGGGCGGCGGCGCAAATTTCGAAGCGTTGTACCTTTTCCGTATTGAAGGAAAATCTCTCCGCGTCGTTTTCGCTCAGCCAATGACGTTCGACAAAATGATCGCAGGTGACTGGCACAAAGACGGCACGCGCAGTCACGACGTATCTGATGCGAGTAACTCGCTGGTGATTCTGCCCAGCGAGACCGACGGCTTTCATGACATTCAATTGCGGCAACAAGCGGGAAAGTGGCGTCGTACGTTCAAGTGGTCGGCTGACACGCGGAGTTACGAATGATTGCGGACGGTTGCGGTCAATAGGACCGCTGCCATCCCGACAATCCAATGTCGCTCGCGCTCCGGCTACGAACATTCCCTGTCTCGTCGTACACCACGATGTCGAACCCTTCGCTTGGCGCGGGCGGGACGAAATGACGGGTGATCAGCTCATACTGCGCTTCAGATGTCTGGAACGGATGCTCGCCTGATGCGTTCCTCGCCTTTAGACGAGCTTTGCAAATTTCATCGCTCACATCCAGATAGTGAAGCCGATGTTCGCATCCAGCGGTCCGAAAAAGAGATTGCCCCCATGCACGGGTGTCGGTTGTGTTAAACGGGAAGTCCAGAACCACCGACGCTCCTGCTGCAAGGAGCGATTGAATGTGATCGGTGAGAACCGCCTTGATGCGTCCTGCGCAGCGCACATAGTCCGCTAGCGTATGGATTTCATCCGGATAAAGATGTGCCATCCATACATCTTCGCTGATCAGGACCGACCGCTGATCCTTCACCAGGCGTGCAGTCAGCGTGGACTTGCCCGAGGCGATTTTGCCGCAGACCATATGGAGAATGGCTGCGTTATTAAAACCAGCATCCTCAACCAACCTGCTCTCACTCGTCATTTCCAGGCACTCCGATTAGGGCCCAGAAAGCAAAAACCCGCCTTCTGGGCGGGTTGTGATTGCGTATGGTCAACCCAATAGCTATCCCGCCGGGACTGTCGCGGCGGTAATAATCGAGTTGATCTGAGATCGGTTCATGTGCAAAAGCATACGGCAGTGCGCGAATCGAGACAAGCAGAAGTTGCGCTGAATAATCCAATCAACCAGCAATGATCAAAACAAAGTGAACATCGTGGCTAAAGTCAGCCATAGAAAAGCCGATATCAAGTAGTGGCAGCAAGCAGACGGTTGACGCACGCGCGAAAAAAGCTCGATTTGATGCTTATTGCTTAACGCGAAACGTATCCGGCCGATACGACGGCCTGCTGGGTGCATGAAGCATTGACCCAAACTTTACGCCGACTGGCCTTGATGTTTAAGCGTTAGCCCGCTAAAGACTCATATTCCGAAACAGAAAAAGGAGAAAAAAGAAATGCAGTTGAAGAAATTGATTCCACTCGTTGTCTCGTTGCTGGTTATGGCAGGTTGCGCATCCGTACCGATGGGCGATCCGCAGAAGGACGCGGCACTGAAGACCTTCAACGCCCCGCAAAACAAAGCGGCGATCTACGTGTATCGGAACGAGAGCATGGGCGCTGCAGTGAAGATGCCGGTGACGATTGATGGCCAGGTTCTCGGCGAGACGTTATCCAAAACGTATCTGTATACAGAAGTCGAACCGGGTTCGCATGAACTCGTGTCTAAAGCGGAGAACGATTCAACGCTTAAAGTTGACACGGAAGCCGGCAAGAACTACTACGTCTGGCAAGAGGTCAAGATGGGTATCCTGTATGCGCGCAACAAGCTGCAACTGGTCGACGATAAAACCGGTCAGGATGGCGTGAAGGAATCAAAACTGACAGTTGCGCCGACGGCAGAAACCAGCGCGGCCAAGTGATGCAGATTTGTTGAATATCGCAGCGGATTCCGACTAGCAACGCCCGCATAAAGCGGGCGTTGCTGTGTCGAAGTGAATGGTTATGGTGAGAGCGGGAATCACGCAGCCAGCGACCCGGATCAGCAGGAACATGCGGAGTCTCATTTCTCGCGAATCGGCCCGGATGTGCGCAATATCTCGAACACAGCTATCGGCAGTTGCGGACCTTCGCCGCTGCGTGGCATTGGCAATGAATGTCCGATTCCGCGTCGTTCCTCGTTCAGAAATGACGTCCTGGCGAAAGAAGTCCTTGCCCAATTGCCCTTCATCACGTCCGGCATGGATTTCGGAATTTAACGCGAAGATCATCGACGAAATAGCGCTTTATCCTTGCTGACCCGCGCGCGGTCGGTGCGACGTCTAAGGAACGACGGGTACAAGTAGACAGACATGACAACAAGTGAAAACACAGTAGGCGAAAGCGTGGCGGTTCACAGAGATGAGGTCGCCGGATTTTGGCGCAGGACGGCGGCGTTTGCCATCGACTGCCTCGTGCTTGGGCTGATTGGGTTGGCGCTTGCCGTCTTACTCTTTGATCAGTTGGCCGCAATTGGACGGTGGGGACGGTTGATTGGATTTCTAATCGGTTCGATTTATTTCGGCTTGATGGAAGGCCACGCCGGCCGGTGCCAGTCACTCGGAAAGCAGGCGTTAAAAATCAAGGTCATCAGATGTGACGCGGACGGGGTCGCAACGCTGAGCGTGACACAAGCGTGCCTGCGCTATGCAATTGTTGCTGTTCCGACCGTTCTCGGCGGTATTGCGTTCGTCGACCTCCCAGTGCTGAATTCACCCAATGCGGACTGGATCTCATCGGTTAACTCATGCGTCGTATTTCTATGGGGCGCAGCGCTGGTATATCTGCTTGCATTCAACCGGCCGAGTCGACAATCGTTGCAAGACTTGGCTGTCTCGAGTCTCGTCGTCCGCGACACCACGAAGCAGGCGCGAGTTGTTCAGGTTCGCAGGAAGCACTGGATCGCGCTGGGTGCGTTCACCGGTCTCATACTGCTCGCGAGTCCGTTCGCAAATCGATTTCTAGCGTCGAAGCTAGCGGGTATGGAGCAAATCCAGCGTGCAGCGTTGTCGGTCCCCTCGGTACGGCAAAGCGGTGTCACGACGGGTAGCATCTGGCATGTCGGCTCGTCAGGCGATGCGCCTCGCACCGTCACCACTATTTCTGTTGTGAGCGGGTCGCCAATGCTGCAAACCGAACAGGGTACGCATGCGATAGCGCGCGCTGCTTTTAGCGTATCACCGACGCTCGCAAACCAGGACGTTGTTACGATTGTCTCCATTCGCGCTGTCGACCTCGGCATTGCCTCCTGGCGAACACAGTTTTTTGAAAGTTGGCCGGGCCGCCAATGGCCGTCGAAATATGAAAGTCAAGCCTCTATCCATTGAAGCCGAAACTCATGACCCTACGATTCAAATCATGGCTGTTGGCGTTCGCCTTGAGCGCAGCGTGTGCCGGTATTGTGGCATGCCTGAACCTGGTACTCGGTAGTTCGGAATATCCGCAGCCGGCCTGGTTGATCTATTTACATGTGACTTGTGCATTCGTCGGCGCGCTGGCCATCACTCGTTTCATTCAGGGCATTCCCGCCGCACTGCAGGGTCCGAGTTCACGATCCACCGTCGCACAAACCTTTGTCGCCTACAACAGGGTGGCCGCCGTGAACATCGTCGTGCCAGGGAAGAGTGCATTCTTCTCGACGGTTCGGTGCATGATGATTCTCTGCTTTGTGCTGTGCCTCATGGCACAGTTTGTTCAAGTCGGCAAACTTGCGGATGATACGAGCGCTTCACCTATCAGTCGCAGCTCGCAAGTGCGGAAGCTAAGTATATGAGGCCCGGTTATAAGCGGCGTCACGAGCCATCTGCGACGGCAAAGCCTCCAGAAGAAGTAAATGATGTGCGTCGTCGGTCGGCGCCAGAGATGCTCATCGCCTCCCTTCTCGCGCTCGGCATCGTGTCGATCTGCTTCGGACTTTACAGCCTGATTCAAGCATTCGACGTTTTCGATCTGCCGATCCCGTTCAAGATCTGGTTCTCGCGCGCTCTCGTCGCGATGGTGGTCGGCGTGATCGCCCTGCATTTCGGCGGAAAGCGCGCAGAGGCGCTCTAGGATACGGTTCCGATACGCTTGACGACCGCCGAGGGGACGCCCCGCCACTCAGTGCGACTCCGTGGTCGTCGTTTTGGCTGCGGGCTGGTGGTGAGCGTAAATGTAGATGTACTTCACGCAACTGCTGTCGTCGGTGAATACGACCATCGCGCGATTCTTGCTGGTCGCAAGGCCGGAGTACTTTCCTTTGCCGTCGGCGAGCCGGTCGACTTGATCACCGAACGCTTGCCTGAACCCGTCGCGCGTCAGGCAGAAATCGTGGTTAATTTGCAAGTGCACATCGGACGACACGGTCGGATGCTTGCTATAAGTGTCTTTCCAAGTTTGCAGGTAAGTGGAATCAACGGAAAAGGCATCGTTTCTTTTCTGAAACCCGCGGTAAGTAATGTAGACAGTGCCTCCGAGTGTGGTGTTGCGCTCAGTTTCGTACAGGGGTGCATCGAAACCCTTCGATACAGAATCGAAGCTGTCCGCATCGCCGTCTGACATGAAATGCGAAATCATCGCGATGGCCCGCGCTCGCTCTTCCGGTGCCAGCGTATTCGATTGGGGGGTAGGCGGTATAGCGCAGGCGCCGAGACAGAATGCAACGGCGGAAACGGTGAGTGCGCGCCCCAGAGAAGTGAACGACATG
>DASVNP010000331.1:0-3238 GCA_036383775.1 Paraburkholderia sp.
GCCGACCACGGCTCGTCGAACCTCACGCTTTGAATGGAAGCTGTCATGACGCGCGGCTGCGCGAGCCGCCGCGTTATGTGCACTGCGCTCACTTAGCCGACAGCACCTTCGCATGCATCTCAAGCGTCAGTGCTTCGATGCGCGAGCTCAGTTGCCGCGTGATTTCGGTGAGCTCAGTGTTTTGCTGCAGCAGCGCGGTCATTTGCGCGGTGTGTTCGGCCATTTGCAATTGCCGCTGCTCGGCGGACTTCGCAATATCTTCGCGATGGCGTGCGTCCGCGTCGGCGAGCGCCTTGTCGCGGTCCGCCTGACGCGTTTGCGCCAGCAGGATCAACGGCGCAGCGTACGCGGCCTGCAGACTGAATGCGAGATTCAACAGAATGAAAGGATAGACGTCGAATCTCGTCAAACCCGCCATGTTGACGACGATCCAGATCGCGACGACCAGCGTCTGGGCGATAAGAAACGTCGGTGTGCCGAAAAAGCGCGCGAACGATTCAGCCTTGAGGGCGAACCAGTCATCGCCAAAGGTTGTCGTCAAATGGTTGTAAGGCAGATGGAACCTCAAATGAGGCCAGTTTTCGTGACTGGATGGCGACTTGCTGGCTCTGGCTTGATCGAATGGTGTCATGGCGGTGAACTCGTTCCAGTGGGTGACGTCCCAATTTACACGAGCGATATGGCGTTCGCGAGCGTGCGGCATGTTCCTTCGGATATGCGTTGGGTCGGGATCGGCCACTATCAGCCAGTCATGTGCAATGAATCAGTGACGTTTGACGGTCTTTACGTCATTCGAGAGCCGTCATTCGCCGCATCACTTCCCGCCGCGGAAGTACCCGGGCGATTCACACGCGTCACTCAACTACGGATCTCCGCATGGACCGCCCGCAGTGCGAGCAAATAGCTCTCGATCCCGAACCCGCAAATCTGCCCTTTGACGATATCGGCGAACACCGAGTGGTGCCGGAACGGCTCCCGCGCATGAATGTTCGACATGTGCAGTTCGACGACCGGACAGGTGAGGATCGCAAGCGCGTCGCGGATGCCGTAGCTGTAATGCGTCCACGCGCCCGCATTGATCAGCACAGCGTCCTTGCCCTCTTCGTAAGCGCGATGGATGCGCTCGCACATCGCCGCTTCGCTGTTCGTCTGGAACGATTCGACCTGCACGTCGAGTTCTTCGCCCAGCGCCTGCAGTCTGGCATCGATATCGGCGAGCGTCACCGTTCCGTACTGCGCGGGGTCGCGTTTGCCGAACATGTTGTGATTGATGCCATGAAGCATCAGGACATTTTTCATCAGGTTCTCCTTTGCTCGCCTAGTCGAGCGGCACGGTGAGACGGTCGATGACCGCGACCGTTTGCGGACGCACGCCGCGCCACCATGCAAACGCTTCGGCGGCCTGCTCGACCAGCATGCCGACGCCGTCGGCGACGCCATGCACGCCTGCATTGCGCGCGAGCCGCAGAAACGGCGTGAGCCGCTTGCCGTACGCAAGCTCATACGCTGTGCCATCGGGACTGAACACGCTCGGCGGGACGGGCGGCAACTCGCCCGTCAGGCTCGCGGAGGTCGCGTTGACCACGAGATCGAATCGGCCCATCGCAGGCAGATCGCCGTAGCCGCGAGCACGCAGCGCTGCGCCTCGCGAACCAACCTGGGCCGCCAGCGCCTCGCCCTTGGACACGTCGCGGTTGGCGATGACCAGTTCGGCAGGACCCGCGGCGAGAAACGGGAGCAACGCGCCACGCGCGGCGCCGCCCGCACCGAGCATCAACACGCGCTTGCCGGCGAGCGGAACGCCGAGATTGACCTCGATATCGCGCAACAGGCCAATGCCGTCGAAATTCTCGGCGATGATCCGGCCGCTCTCGAACTTGAGCGCGTTGGCCGCGCCCGCCAACGCCGCGCGTTCGCTGCGCTCGTCGGCGAGCGCGAAGGCCTTCAACTTGAACGGCGCGGTGACGTTCAGGCCTTTACCGCCCTCGTCGGCGAACTGTTGCACCACCCTTGCGAATCCATCGTCGGGGTAAAGCGGACCTTCGATTGCGACGTACGACATCGCTTGTTGTGTCGCTTCGGCAAACAGGCCGTGAATCAACGGAGATTTCGTGTGTCCGATCGGGTTGCCGATCACTGCATACTGGTCAGTCATGGTGTCTCACTTCGAATAGAGAACGCCTTCGGTTTGCATGGCGTCGATTTCGGCGGCGGAAAAGCCGAGCGATTGCGCAACCTCCGTGTTGTGCTGCCCGAGATCGGGCGCGACGTCGCGAATGGTCGTGTCGCAATGAGAAAAGCGGAATGGCAGATTGGGCAGGCGCAGCTTTCCGTAACGCGGATGATGCTGCTCGACCACCATGCCGCGCGCCTGGATCTGTGGATCGTCGAGCACCTCGTCGATGCGCTGCACCTTCGCGCAAGGCACATCAATGCCATCCAGCAGTTCGAGCACCTGGGCAACAGAACGCGCAGCGACCCACGGCTGCACAACAGAGAGAATCGCCTGCCGATGCGTATTGCGACCCACGCTATCGTGAAAGCGCGTATCGCTGCCGAAGCCGGCGGGCCCGCCGTGCGCTTCGATCAGCGCGGCGAGACGCTTCCATGCATCGTCCACTTGTGCCGCGATCACAAGGTCGCCGTCTGCGGCCCGAAACACGCCATAGAGCGTCGAGGTCGGCATGTCGTGGCCGGTTTGCTCCGGCAGCACGCCTCGCAGCGTATAGCACTGCACCGCATATTCGTGCATCGAAACGAGCGTGTCGTATAACGCCATGTCGATGTGCTGGCCGCGGCCGCTCTGCACCCGTCCGAGCAGTGCCGCATTGATCGCCGCGACCGCGTGAATGCCCGTGTACATGTCGCCGAGCGAAATGCGCAGCAACGGTGGCGGCTCGCCGGGCGTGCCCACCATCTGCATGATGCCGCTCTTCGCCTCAGCGATCAGGCCAAAGCCCGCACGATGAGCATCGGGACCCGTGTGGCCATACGCCGAGATCGAGCAGTAGACGAGACCCGGATTGCGCGCGGATAGCGCTTCATAACCCAGCCCGAGTTTATCCAGCGCGCCCGGACGGTAGTTCTCGACGAACACATCGGCCGAGTCGCACAGGCGCCGCATGAACTCCTTGCCGCGCACGTCTTTCATGTTGACGCTGACGCCGCGCTTGCCCATGTTCAGTTGCAGGAAATAGCCGCTTTGCTGGTCGTCGAGCACAGTCGCGTGCTGGCGCCC
>DASVNP010000332.1:0-3877 GCA_036383775.1 Paraburkholderia sp.
CGCCGTTGAATCGACCACGCCGCCGGCGGCACCGTCGGCCACCGCCGAAGCGTAAAAGGCCCGCCGCCCTGTTAAAGGCGGCTGCCTTGCGCCGCCAGCCGGACCCTCACGAAGCCGACGTGCTCGCGCAGCACATAGAACGCGTCGGCGTATGCGAGCGGCATACGCAAGCGGCTCAGCGAGGCCTCGATATGATCGAGCTCCGCGAAAAGCTGCTTGCGTTCCTCCTCGGTCGAATCGGCCAGTGCGCCGCGTTCGATCGCAATCAACGCGCCGTAATAGCGATAGATGCGCGAGCGTACGCGCCACCGGTACAGCGCCGGGATCAGGCGCATCGCCGGAAACAGCAGCACCGCCATCGGCAGCAGCAGAACGAGCGTGCGATCGCCGATGCTCGCGAGCCAGAACGGCAGCGTGCGGTATAGAAAACTCTTGCCGGTCTTGTAGTAGCGCTGCGCGTCTTCACTGACCTGATATTCATGAGCGACCGGACTCGGAAACTCCCCCGCGCGCTGCAACAGCCCCGGCATGCCGTGCACCTCCTGGGCGGCCTCGATCAATAAGTCGGAAATCGCCGGATGCAGACCGGTCCGGGCCACGAGCTCGACCGTCGGGCTGATCAGGTGGATGGTGTCAGGCGGAATTCTGCGCCGGAGATCCAGCACGCCGGGCGGCAGGTCGATCTCGTCGAGGTAGGGAAAGAGGCGCGTATAGGCGCTCGCTTCGTCGAAATCCATCACCGAGATGCCGGGCACTTTCAGGAGCCGCAGCATCAGGCCGCGCGTGGCCGAGTCGCCGTTGAGAATCGCCGCGTCGACATCGCCCGCCACGAGTTGCGTGGCGGCCTGCATGCCGTCGCTCGGCACCAGCACGGTACTGCCGCCCGGCTGGATGCCGTTTGCTTCCAGCAATTTGAGCGAGAGGAGGCGCGTGCCGCTGCCTTCGCGGCCGATTGCAATCCGTTTGCCTTCCAGTTCTGAAAGCTCGCTGATACCCGTGCCGCGATAGAACACCACCACCGGAATATAGAAAACGCTGCCGAGCGACATCAGCGATGATGTATCGCGCCCATCGGCCACACCGCCTTGCACGAGCGCGAGATCGACATGCTGCTTCGGGTCGAGCAGACGGCTCAGATTCTGCACCGAGCCATCGGACTCCAGCACCTTCAGTGTGATGCCGTTGCGCGCGAGGATCTTCTTGTACTGATTCGCGGTGACGAGGAACGAGCTATCGTGCGGACCCGCGCTTATGGTGATGGTCTTCGGCGGCGCCGGATCGACCACCCAGACGATCAGCGTGATGATCAGCACGATCAGCGCGGCCACGATGATGTAAGGCACGGTGTGATCGCGCCACTCCGCATGCGACTGATCGCCGGGAAAATGCGGGGGACGCGGGCGATACGCTTTCATGGGCACTCCGTGCCGGTAGCCGGGATGAGGCATTGTCCACTGTCTGCGGCATATCGGCCAAATGTTCGGCATAACCGACGCCTTGCCGGCCAGGACACGCGATAGGCCATGGCATAATCTGCGACAGCTTCTTATCGTATCGCCGGGCGCATGTTGAGTCGTTTCCATCGGAAGATCGGCAGTTGGCTGGGATTGTTTGCGATCCTGATGGCCACGCTCGCGCCTACCATCTCGCATTCGCTCGCCGCACGCAATGCCGGTGAAGCCGGAATGGAAGGCGAGCATTGCTCGATGCCGTCGATGGCTTCCATGCCGGACATGGACGCCATATCGTCGATGCCGTCGATGCACTCGATGCCCTCCATGCACGATCAGGCATCGGACGACCCCGGCAGCAAACACGCTCAACACGCAGCCACATCCGACGGCGACGCCTGCGGCTATTGCAGTCTGCTCGCCCACATGCCGGCGGTGCCCAGCGTCGAGGCGCTGTTCTTCGTCACCGTCCGTGCTGTCCAGCACACCGTTGCGACCCGCTTCGAGCGCGTTCGCCGCGTCGAGCCGCTCACCTTCGCGCAGCCTCGCGCCCCTCCGTTCGCATCCTGATTCGAGTCATACCGTTGCGATGCCATGACCGCATCGCGACGCCGCTGCACGTCTATCAGTCGATGGCGCGCGCCGGCATTGTCACGACCCATGAACAGGATGAACCATGCAAATCCAGGCAACGCGCAGTGCGATACCGCTGCGCGCGGCGTCGCTCGTTGCGGCTACCGCCAGCGTATTTCTCTTCGCTCCTTCACTCGCCAGTGCTCACGCAATTGCGGGCAATCGCATCTTTCCGTCGACGATGGCGGTCGACGATCCGGGTGTCGGCGACGAAGCCAACCTCGAATACGGCCACCAGCGCGTGCCGGGCGACTCCGGCGATCAAAGCATCAATACCTTCGACTTCGAGTACGACAAGCTGATCACGCCGCGACTGGCGGTCTCGGTAGACGGCACGTACGCGATGCAAAACAATCCCAGGGCGCGCGGCTTCGACAACTTCGGCGTCGGTCTGAAGTACCTGCTCTACGTCAACGATGAACACGAGTTCATGACCTCGGTCGGTGTGAACGCTGAACTCGGCGGCACGGGAAGCCGTGCGATCGCGTCCAACTTTTCGACGATCTCGCCAACGATTTATGCCGGCAAGGGCATGGGCGATCTTCCCGCATCGCTTGCCTATTTGCGGCCGATCGCGATCACGGGTGAAGCCGGCCCGGCGCTGACAACCGGAGCGGGGCAGCCGAACGCGTTCAACTACGGCTTCACGGTGCAATACAGCCTGCCGTATCTGCAGCAGCACGTGCACGACATCGGCTTGCCGCAGCCGCTGGCGAACGTGATTCCGCTAGTGGAAATTCCGCTCTCGAGAAGCCAGGGGCAGACAACCGGCACGGTCAATCCGGGCTTCATCTGGATCAACCGTTATGGCCAGTTCGGCGTTGAAGCGCAAATCCCGATCAACCACGCAAGCGGCTCGCATGTGGGCATTCTGGTTCAGGCGCATATCTTCTTCGACGATGTCGCGCCCACCACGATCGGCAAACCTCTCTTCCAGTAAGGTATGAACAACCGTAACGCAGGAGCAAGCGATGAAAAACGATCGACATGACTGGCTGCGCGTCGCAGCGAGGGTGCCCTTGCTGATTGCCGGGCTCGTGTTCGCGAGCGCCGCTTTCGCCCATGTATTTCCGCAGAAGCAGGAACCGGGTGCGGGCGCGACCGTGGCGTCGCCCGCTCAGGTGCGGGTGATATTCGACGGGCCGCTCGAGCCGTCATTCAGTTCATTGACAGTGACCGACGCGAGCGGCAAACAGGTCAACACGGAGAAATCCGCAGTCGACGCGCATCAGGCGGCGGCGATCGCCGTACCGCTGCCGCCGCTCGCGGCCGGCCACTACACCGTGCACTGGGTGGCGGTGGCATCCGACGGGCATCGCACGCATGGCGACTACGCATTCGACGTGAAGTAGCACTGAAACCGTGCCGCGCTGCGTCATCGCAAGAACGGTGACGCAGTGTGTCCGATTTCGCCCGGGATCGGATGCGCGGGAAAAGTACTATCATCGAATGCAGGCATTAAGCGCCTGGCTGTGCAACGCAGCCGGCCTTGGCCTCCCGGGAGAGAATCCATGGTGGAGTTTGTGAAGGCGCTCCTCGGCGAGGAAAACGGCCATCAACGCCGCCAGATCGCATGGCTTTACGCGTTACTCCTTACCTTCAATATCGCGGCATGGGTGGCGGCCTTCATGGCGTTCCGCGGCTATCCGCTGCTGATGGGTTCCTGCCTGCTGGCTTACTCGTTTGGTCTGAGGCATGCGGTGGACGCGGATCATATCGCGGCCATCGACAACGTCACGCGCAAACTGATGCATTCCGGCCAGCGTCCGGTGACGGTGGGACTGATGTTCTCG
>DASVNP010000333.1:0-75216 GCA_036383775.1 Paraburkholderia sp.
GCTGCACCGCTGTCGCCGCTTGCCGTGGCTGCACCGCTGTAGCCGCTTGCCGTGGCTGCACCGCTGTCGCCGCTTGCCGTGGCTGCACCGCGGGTGCCGCTTGCCGTGGCTGCACCGCGGGTGCCGCTTGCCGTGGCTGCACCGCTGTAGCCGCTTGCCGTGGCTGCACCGCGGGTGCCGCTTGCCGTGGCTGCACCGCTGTCGCCGCTTGCCGTGGCTGCACCGCTGTAGCCGCTTGCCGTGGCTGCACCGCTGTCGCCGCTTGCCGTGGCTGCACCGCGGGTGCCGCTTGCCGTGGCTGCACCGTTTTCTTCAGTCGACCATGCCGGAGATTTCGGATCAATCGGCTTGCAGCGAGAAGTCGTATATTCGACGGCCAGTTTGATAAGACCTGCGAGGCTCAGTTCTGCGCCGATCTTGAGAACCGTACTGGCGACCTTCGAATCTTCCGCATGGCTTGCCAGTTGGCCGGATTGCTCGACATGGAAGAACCGGCTGCCTGCTGGCGAGTAATACTTCAGCACTTCGAGCGGGTATCCCGAGACGGCATGGAATCCGGATTCGCATGCAACTGCCTCGCCAGCGTGGGTGTATGTGCCATTTGGCTCGAATTGAAAGCCTCGGCACGTCATGTCGGCGTTAAAACCTTTGATGCTCTGAATCGGTTCCTGCTTCGTTTCGTCGGTCACTTGAATCCCCTTCGTGATATGTAGTACTAATTGCACCGAATATAACGGCGCCCTTGAATATTTCTTGCAGTGTTCACGGAGGCGCGCTGCACTTTCAGGGAGCCGTCTACTGGTGTTTCCTGCCGTAAGAACCGGGGCTAAGATCCACCGGGCCAGCAGGCCTTACGCCGACTTACTTTGAGGGAGTGACAGTGCGCTTTCGTCAATACTGCAGCTCTCAGGTGTGACGACTGCGTTCGGCTGCCGGAGCCATACTCAACATCCGCGCACCTACTTACAATCGCCACGCCTGAAAACTGCATCACACGCGGCGCTGGCTACTTCCAGCATGCTGGCTCCAGCTACCGCGTGGTTTTTTATCCTTCGTGACATTCGCCAATTCAACCTCCATCAGTAGCCCAGTACAGCGGCCTAGCTAGGAGGCGTAGCGTCACGTATCGGCCCGGTGAATCATGGCCGGCAGAGCGAGTCCAGAAGGAGGCTCTGCGTCTACAGTTTTTAAAGAACATTCCGCATCGGCTCTGCCGGGAGCGGGAGACTTACGGTCTCATCAGTTAGCGCCTAACGCTAAGACCTACCGCGATCCCCTGCGGCGGTTTCGACCTTTATGCTGCTTCGAACTGTGCGACCTTTGAGCGGACCCAGGCGAGACGCTTGGCATCAAGGTGCTGCGTTTCGCTCCCACGTGCTTCGAAGTACTCTTCGATCCCGAACGGATGGCACTGATCAAGGCCGTCCACCTCGAACAGTCTGTCGAGCTCCTTCTCGCAAGCCCAGCGCACGTCGCCGTCAAGCGGCCTGGTCCAGTCATTCAAGTTGGAGCACAGCCCGAAACGACGCGCGAACGGCTTACCTTCCGCCGCACCCGCATCCACCCATTCGATCCAGGCAGACAGAAACGCTTTCAGGTTCTCGGACATCTCTACCTCCTGGGGTGCGGTGAGCGGGGTGGTGCGTTGGAATGACTGAAGCATAGACCATTTTGTTTCACTGCGTAAAGCAATATGGCCTACATTCAGGAGAAAAGATTCCTATCGTTTTCGGGGATTCGATAGGTTGACATTTCGAGAACGCAAAAAAGCCCGCGCGCGGCGGGCTCCTTTGATGGCAAACGTTTGCTCTTTGGTTCGAATTTATTTGTTCGTATGCGCTGCGATCGCCCTCCCTGCCATGAGAAGGTGGTACATCACCACATCCAACGTCTTGTCTGAGATCGGCGCCGACTCTTGTTTTTGTTGTTTGTTTGCTGCGGCAGCTCGATATCTGGCTAGGTTGATAACCTTACTTCCTGTGCTTTCTTTCATTCGTAGGGGCCCCCGGAGATTGGGATTGTGCGGCCCCTATTTGCTCTAGTTCTGCCAGCATTTGGGACTGCACTAAGCCAGTTTGCAACTCAGCGGCTGCCGAAGAAAGTAAGAGTAAACCCGTATGCCAAACGAATGTTTTACGGGCCAGATCGCCGATGCCGTCCAGGCGCTCGACACACAGAATAAGACTTTTTGCTTCATCGCTCAGAGGGCTTTTATGTCCGCTGATTGATGAATCGGCAGCATGCTCATGATCGAGCCACCCCTCTTCTTTCTTATGTGCTTTCTCGATGCGCCTGGCGATGTCATCGCCGATCCCGCGCCTCGGATTCGGACCGCCCCATGAATTCACCTGCTGCGGCGTCATCGGTTCGTCAGTAGCGCCCGAAATCTTCTTTGCGAAAGCAGCCGGCCCGTCGCCCTCGGCCATCAGGGCGCGCGCGTTTTCATAGCGTATTTGGCGGCACGTTTTCATAGCTCGAAGGTACTCGCTTGGAACATTTTGATAAACGTGCAAAAAGTTTTACGTCGTAGGCCTTTTTGTTCTATCATGGCTACACGATCCACCTGATTGGTAGCCACATGGACCTCCGCACTTACTTTCTCACCACCAAGCGAGCGCAGCGCGAAGAGTTCGCTGTCGCGCTGGAGGTGAATGTTGACTACCTCTATCACTGCTCCAGAGGCAAGCGCAAACCCGGCACCGAACTGTGCAAGCGCATCGTCTCGCTGGATCCGCGTTTTACCCTCGGTGAGTTGCGTCCGGACATCTGGGGCGACGGCATTGATGCGATGGCGGCAAGTGACGACACACAGAGTCCGACTGGAACCTCCAGCCGCAATCTCAAAGAAATGCGCGCTTAGCAGCTTAGTTGTACTGATGGGACCGGTAGTCAGGTAGTTCATTTCAAATATTCCGATGGCGTCGATATGGCGCCATTTTTAACCAGACGCATTGATAACTGGTGAATTGGGGCGATAACAAATGATGTCAGCAGCTATCAAAGGCAATCAAATGCAACTCGACTTCGAACCGGGCCTTACGGATCGCTACGGCAGCCTCAGGGATTGCGTGGCTACTGGCGTCTATCAGCGCGGTCTCAAGCGCGTGGCGATCGATCTGGATCAAGCCCCAAGCAACCTGAGCGTCCAGCTTTCCGACGATCCATCCCGCCACTTCTCCGTTGATTCGCTTGAGAAGTATCTGGAGAAGACGGGCGACTTCACGCCGATCTACTACTTGGCTGAGAAGTTTCTGGGCGACAAGCAAAAGAATGTCGACGACGAGTTGCAGAAGCAGCTCGAGGCTCTGGCGCAGCAAATCCTCAATAGAAAGAGGGCAGCGTGAGAGGCCTTCTGATCCTCGCCTTTCTTATTGGCATCCTCGCCTTGGCGGTATCGGTGGGGAGCGCTATTTCGGAGGTCTGCAGATGAATGCTCCTGAATACCAGATAAGCGACGCAGAGCGGGAAAAGCGGATTGAAGAACTGGGCGCGGCCATGGTTCTCGCCACCGATCTGACGGAACGTGCTCGTCTGTGGCGTCGGATGCGCACTGAGATCCTGGCGCGTTCGGAGAATCAGATTGCACGCATGGAAGCAGCGAAGGGACTCAACAAGTGATTTTCTACAAGCACTACATCGGCGACTACCAGCGCAAGACCAGTCATTTGACGCTGGCCGAACACGGTGCTTACCGACTCATGATGGATCACGCCTACGCGACAGGAAATCCCCTTCCTACTGACCGCAAGGCTTTGTATCGGTTGCTTCGCGCAGACACAGCGCTTGAACGCAAGGCGGTCGACAACGTAGTCGAGCAGTTCTGGATTGAGGTAGATGGCGGCCTGGTGAATACACGTACCGCCGAAGAAATCGGGAAGGCTGCGCCAAAGATCGAGGCAAGCCGAACAAACGGAAAACTTGGCGGTCGTCCGCGCAAGAGGGCAAACGATGAATAACCTGTACGTATCCCAACAGGAACCCAGTGGGTTTTTTAATGAAGCCTACGCTCAGGAGTACGAAGAACCTGCTGGGTTTATTTCAGAAACCCAAGAGAAACCTACTGGGTTTTTTATGGGTAACCCAGCAGGAACCCAACAGAAACCTGTGCTGGATAGTCAGAGCCATAAACTACCTAAAAGCCCTAGCCATGGAGTAGGGTTTTCAGAGAACCGTACTACTGCTACAGAGAGCGGCGAATCCGACGAAACGGAAAAATCCCTCTCCGCTGGCTCGGGGCCTTTGACGGTCGAACTCGACCTACGCCCGTACCAGGCCGAGGCGATTCGCGGCCTGCGCGTTGGCCTTTCAGAGGGCTACCTTCGCCAGATGCTCTACGGCCCGACTGGCATGGGCAAGACCGCCCTCGCCGTTGGCCTGGTCAAGGGCGCACGGCTCAAAGGCAAGCGCGTCGCGTTCCTGTGCAACCGCATCCAGCTCGTCGAGCAGGCTTTCTCCGCGTTCCGCAAGTACGGTATCGACTGCGGCGTGATTCAAGGCCAGAACAGCCGCCGCGAGTACGAGCATGTTCTCGTCTGCTCGATCCAGACCGTAGCCAAGCGCGGCTTGCCGGATGTCGATTTCATCATCATCGACGAGGCGCATGGCGTGGCGGGTTCGAAGGACTACCGCGGCATCATCGAAACGTTCGCCGGGAAGCCTGTTATTGGCCTGTCTGCGACGCCGTTTGCGAAGGGACTGGGCAAGCAGTACGACAAGCTTGGCGGCCCGCTGTTTGAGCGCATGGTCGTTGCCTCGACGATTCAGGAATTGATCGCCGAAGGCTACCTGGTTGACTGCGATATCTACGCGCCGTCCGAACCGGACATGACAGGGTTCAAGCAGGTCAAGAACAAGTTCGGTGAGATGGATTTCTCCGACATGGACGTCGGCCAGGCGACCGACAAGCCGGAACTGATCGGGGACATCGTTTCGCACTGGTTCAAGCATGCCAACGGCACGCCCACGGTCGTGTTCGCTTCGAACATCGCACACAGCAAGCATATCGTCGAGCAGTTCCTTGCCGCTGGCGTGAAGGCCGAACACATCGATTGCTACGACGATACGGACGAGCGCCGCGCGGCCCTGAAGCGCTTCGAATCGGGCGAGACCACGATCATCAGCAATTCGGCGCTGCTCGCCGAAGGCTGGGATGCGCCCTTCTGCCAGACGCTGATTCTGGCCCGTCCGACCCGTAGTCTGATTCGCTACATCCAGATGGCCGGCCGTGTGCTGCGCCCCGCCGAGGGCAAGACTCGAGCGCTGATTCTCGATCATTCCGGCACGGTGAAAAACCTGGGGTTCCCGACTGACGATCTGCCGCTTGAGCTGGACGATGGCAAGCCCAAGAAGCAATCGGCATCGAAGAAAAAAGAGGAAAAACTGCCGACCGCCTGCGCGAAGTGCAAGTTCATGAAGACGTCGCACAAATGCCCTGCCTGCGGTTTTGCGCCTGAGAAGCAGAACGACGTGCACACGGCTGACGGCGAACTGGTCAAGCAGGAACGCGGCGCGAAGAAATCCAAGGCGACGCAAGCCGAGAAGCAGCAGTTCTACTCCGAGTTGCTGGGCTATCAGTCCATGAAGGGTTACTCGGACGGCCGGATCTCGAACATTTTCCGCGAGAAGTTTGGCGTCTGGCCGAACGCAATGAACAAGCTCGCCTGCGAACCGTCTGTCGAAACAAAGAAGTACATCCAGTCCCGCAACATCGCTTACGCCAAGGGGATGAAGAATGCAGCGTGAACGCATTGGTGATCTTTGCGTAGGCCGTTGGGAGTCGATCCTGACCTCGCTGGGCGTATCGACCGACTTTCTGTCGAAGAAGCACGGCCCCTGCCCGATTTGCACGACTGGCCGCGATCGCTTCAGGTTTGACAATAAAAGCGGGCGGGGAACGTGGTTCTGTTCGCATTGCGGTGCTGGCGATGGCATGTCCCTGCTCCAGAAGCTGAACGGCTGGTCATTCGCCGAGGCTGCGCGTGAAGTCGAACGCATACTTGGTGTTTCGAAACAGGATGCCCCTCGACAGGAGTTCTCCGACGAACAGAAGCGCGCGGCATTGAAACGCGCGTGGACCGAATCCAAGCCCGTGACCCAGGGCGATCCGGTCTGGACGTACCTGAACCGTCGCACGGGCATTGAGACGGTTCCATCGTCGATCCGGTTTCATCCGAACCTGCGCTATGACGCCACTCGCTCATTTCCGGCAATGCTCGCCACGGTGACCATGCCCGATGGCAAGGCGTCGACCATGCATCGTACCTGGCTGGATGGGAACGGCGGCAAAGCACCAGTTGACGAGCCGAAGAAGGTTATGGCGGGCACGATCAAGACAGGTGCCATCCGCCTGACAGACGCATACGAATGCCTTGGCATAGCCGAGGGGATAGAAACCGCCCTGCGCACGTTTGTGCGATTTGGCGTTCCGACGTGGGCCGCAATTTCTGCCGGCGGCATGCGGGATTGGGAGGTGCCCGAAGGCGTCAAGCATGTGATCGTGTTCGGCGACAACGATGCGAACTATACCGGCCAGAGCGCGGCTTTTGATTTGGGTCATCGACTGGCGATGAGCGGACTGAAGACGGAGGTTTTCATTCCGCAGCAAACCGGGACGGATTGGGCCGATGAATGATTCACAACGAAACCCGACTCCGCGAAGTCCTCGAAGAAATCGCCGGATGGGATCTGGCAAAACGAAGGGCATATATCGCAGACATGGGTAAGGCATTTGGACCGGAAGCAGCGGAACAGATCAAGCAGGGATTAAAGGAACTTTGGGGGAATCGGAAATGAGAACAGACCCGCGCAAAGCATGCGCAAACGAAAAGCAACTTCTGTGGTGGGCGGTTTTGCATGACCTGATCGCGCACCCGGCCATGGTGCTGACCGGCTATAGCCGCCTGTCGCTCAGGTTTCACGACTGGACGTCTTTCTATGCGCGGCCGCGCGTTAAACAGACGACTACCGACATAGAGGTTCACAGCCGCACTTACGGGAGGCTTTGCGTCACTGCGCTGCCGCGCGCCGGGTTCTTCCAGATTCGGCACCCGCGTATCAATCACGTGCTTGGTGTGCGCGCCGTCGATGCGATTGATGCCGTTGAGCAAGCAGAGCGCTGGTTTGATTCTCTCGCGGAGGTTGGACTGTGAGCAAATCCAAAAAACCTCGCCGCAAGTACGATCCGGCCCGCTGGCTGAATCGCGCTGTCACGGCCAACGAACAACGCATCGACGCCGCACCACTGACAAGCGGTCAGCAAACCGACCTGGGTCTCGCCTACCACATCGCCTTCGAAAACATGCTCAAGCGTGGCTCCGAAGAGGATTGGTACATCCTGGCATCGAGTCTGAACGTCGCACTTGTACTGGCCGAACGCGGATACGGCGAAGAGTTCATTCCCGAAGTCAAGGCCGCGATGGAATCGTTGATGGATTGCAAGTACAGAGCCGACCGGACTGGCAAATGGGCGTTCGATGGTGCTGGGGTTATCGCAATGCGCCACGCCATTACCTTGCACGACCAGCAATGTGCTCTCGCCACTCGCGCCGAGATCAAGAAGGCCCTTCAGGCGATTGTGAAGCGGGCGAATGAGGGGCACATGTATGCTGCGGAGCATTGCCAATTGGAGGCAGCATGACCGAGAAGACGAAAGTCTGGCACGAATGGACGACCACTGAGATTCGCATTCTCAAGGAAATCTGGGCTCGCACAGAACCTCTCAAGACAAACATGCATTTGCTTCCGCGGCATACGTTGCACTCGACGCACGTCAAAGGGCAGAGCCTGGGCCTGCCGGCACGACTAAACGTGAAGTCGGAATATTCGCCCGCCTATGCGGTCCTGAAGCTGGCGCTCGAGGAATCGCCAGATGGCGCGAAGGGACTTGCCGAACGAACGGGTGTTTCCTATCGACGCGTTGGCAACTTCCTCAAGGATATGCACGACGCGAACCGGATTCACATCACCGGCTGGCGCAAGACCGAACGGAACGGGCCGCCTTTTCCTATCTACGCGTGGGGTGAAGGTGATGATGTTCGCAAGCCCAAGCCAGCGGCGATGCGGAATCGGTTGAGAAGGAAAGCAGTCGCCAATTCATTCGCTCATCTTGTCAATTATGCATGCGACATTCAGCGGGAGGCCGCATGACCACCCCATACATACACCGCTATACGAAGAACAAGGCAGGCCGCGATTTTGCGGTCGGCGACATTCACGGCAGTTTCAGCGCACTCGAGGCAGCGCTCAAGTATATCGGCTTCGACGAGACCATTGACCGTCTGTTCTCGGTCGGCGATCTGGTCGACCGTGGGCCTGAGTCGGAAGATGCCGATGAATGGCTTTCGCGCCCATGGTTTCACGCAGTCCGTGGAAATCACGAGCAGATGGCTATTGATGCGGTGAAAGGGTTCTTTGACCCGCACAATTACATGGCAAATGGTGGAGCATGGTTCATGGCTTTACCAAAAATACACCAAGGGTGTATCGCGGACATGTTCTCCGTGCTGCCGTTTGCTATCGAGGTTGAAACGGAGGCTGGACTGGTTGGAATCGTTCACGCGAACAGCCCTGTGGCGAACTGGGCCGATCTACGCGACGCACTGACTGGGCACAATGGCGAAGCGTTCCAGATGATGTGTCTGTGGGATCGCAACCGCATTCAATCCGAAGATCAGTCCGGTGTTGAAGGTGTGCGCGCAGTCATCGTCGGCCACACCCCGCTCAAGCGCGCGGCGGTACTGGGCAACGTCTACCACATCGACACCGGAGCCGTATTCCGCGACGGCTATTTCACCTTCATCAATCTGGCGACGCTCGAGATGATTCCGGCGATGCCGAAGAAGCTTGAATGGAGTGAGGCATGAATCAGTGGCTTGGGAAATGTCATCCGGGCGATTGCCGACAAGTTATGTCGACGTGGCCCAGTGGTGCCGCTGACGCATGCATTACCGATCCGCCCTATGGCGACACATCGCTCGAATGGGATCGTCGCTGCGAGGGTTGGATCGTTCAGGTCGCACGCGTCCTGAAGCCGTCTGCCTCGGTATGGGTATTCGGCAGCATGCGCTTCATTGCGTCGATGTTCGACGAAATGAAGGCGCACGGATTCAAGTACGCGCAGGACGTCGTATGGCAGAAGCAGAACGGAACCGGCTTCCAGAACGATCGTTTTCGCCGTGTTCATGAGCATGCCGTGCAGTTCTACCGCGGCGCATGGGCCGACGTCTACAAAGATCCGCAATTCACCAACGATGCGACCGCCAAGACGGTACGCCGCAAGACTAGACCGACGCACACCGGCCATATCGAAGCCGGTCACTACGTCAGTGAGGACGGCGGCCCGCGCCTGCAGATCAGCGTTATCGACGTCGCCAACGAGCACGGCACCGCACTCCACCCGACCCAGAAGCCGCTTGGCATCATCGCGCCGCTGATTCGCTACTCCGTGCCGCCTGCCGGGATCGTGATTGACCCATTCATGGGTAGCGGCTCCGTGGCTATCGCAGCGGAATTGCTGGGATGCCAATTTGCCGGATGCGAGTCGAACCCCGCCTATCAGGGGCTTTTGTCTGAGCGGCAGAGACAGGCTGATTTGCTAATGGAGGTTGCATGACCGATTACACCGTAGCCGGATTCGACCGTCCGCAGGCTCTATATGAGTTTGCCAGTACCAAAGGCGTCCATGCCGGGAGCATGCAAAAGCTCATGGAATTCGCCATAGAACTCCAGCAGCGCGCTCTAGCCAACGCTACTACGAAGGAAGAGAAGGAGAAAACAGAATGAGCCAGTCCCGAAAAGGATCGATTGCCGAAGCGATCATGAACACGATCATCGGATTCTCGATCAACTACACCGCCAATCTGCTCATCTTTCCGCTGTTCGGCATGCACATCAGCCTGACGGGGAATTTCCTCATGGGGTTGATCTATACGGCGATCTCACTCATTCGTTCATACGTGCTGCGCAGAGTCTTTAACGGCTTTACGGCGAGGAAGGCATGAGCATCGGCGACGTCAATTCCAATGCCCGCGGATCGGGCGCCAGATTCAACGATGGAAAGGTACCGGTCGAATTGATTCCGCTTCGACTGATAGCGGAGTACGGCGAATACATCAATCTTGGCGAATCATCCGACGAACTGACTGCGCTCCACGCCTTGGGGCGATTCCAAGAGGGGGGCGACATTACGAACCTCTATGACGCCATGATTGCGGTTGGCGCTCCTTGGACGGAATGCGCTGCGGTATTCGAATATGGCAAGCGGAAATACGCCGCCTGGAATTGGGCCAAGGGAATGCCATGGAGCATCCCGATCGCCTGTGCTGCCCGGCATCTCATCTTTGGCATGATGCGCGGAGAATCCACTGACAGCGAATCCGGCCTGCCGCATCGCGGTCACTTCCTATGCAACATCGTCATGCTGCTGACGTTCGTTCGGACCTATCCGGAGGGTGACGATCGTCCGTCGCAATGGCTCCGCGATCCCGCCATGACCGAACACATCGCGCGCGAGGAAGACGCACGCTTGATCCAGGCAAGCAATCAGGAGGCTGCATGACGAACTCTTCCGAACAAGTAGTCCACATCCGCACTCTCTCCCGAAAGCTGGAAGAAGCCAGCGCAAAAGGCTTCAAAAACCGGGCGGCAATGGATCTGCTCTATTCACTGGAAACGGCGGTAGATGCGTTGTTGGGGGTGGCTACTCAGGAGTATCTGGCTAGTGAGGTGCAGGGGTGAGCGCGCCGACCAAAGTTCTGTTCCTTGATATTGATGGCGTTCTCAACAGCCGGCGCTCAGTCATCGCAACTGGAGGCTTCCCGCATTGCTTCGACGAAAAGAACAAAGCCCGTTTCGACTGGATTGCAGTCGGCATGATCCGCGAGCTTTGCGAGAAGCAGGATGTGTCGATCGTTCTTTCGTCCTCATGGCGTCACGGTCGCAACTCTGTCCACGACTGCGCCAACGGTCTCGACCTGCCGATCTTCGACAAGACGCCTGCCCTTCCCGGCGTCCGCGGCGAAGAAATTCAGGACTGGCTCAATCGCCACCACGAAGTGACGCACTACGCCATTGTGGACGATAACAGCGACATGCTCGCATCGCAGGCTGAACATTTCGTGCAAACCAGCGAGGAAGATGGGTTGTCGTTCAGTGACTTTGTGGCGCTGGGCCGGATTCTGCGCGGCGAACTCGGTGGTGTGCAGCGCAAGGCGCTGATTTGGGAGGATATGTGAGCGACGAAAGCGAAATCAATATCTTCCGCGCACTCGATTTCATAAGAGATAACGCACAACCGTACGCCCAAGCCAAGGCCCAGCGCGTCTATCTCGAAAACTTCCGCAAGAGCAAAAAGGCATTGCTGATGCGTGCTGCGGAAATTCGCGGCCATAAGACGGCGGCGATCCAGGAGCGGGAAGCGTATGCCGACGATGGCTATATCGAAGTGCTCGCGGCGCTGCAGGAGGCCACTGAGAAGGAAGAGGCGTTGCGTTGGCTGATGACGGCCGCCGAGGCAAAGATCGAGGCGTGGCGCACGATCGAAAGCACGCGACGTGCGGAAGCGAGGGCCCTATGAAATTCTACTTCATCGTTCTGTGCGTCATTCTCCAGTGCGTTGTCTGGCCGATCTGGCTCGGTAGCCGTATGCGAAGCGGCATGGCGAGCATCTGCTATATCGCGACTGCCATTGCGTTCTGGCTGGGGTGGATTGCGAAATGAGCCTTCAAATCGTCCCGATCTCGCTTGAGGAGGCGAATGCTTTTGTCTCTCAACACCACCGTCACCACAATCCGACTGTCGGCCACAAATTTAGCATCGCAGCAGCTGATGGCGAGACGGTGCGCCCCGTCGCTCGTGGCAATGACGACGGCTGGACGCTCGAAGTGAATCGGTGCTGCACGGACGGCGTTCGAAATGGCTGCTCAATGCTCTACGGCGCGGCATGGCGAGCCGCCAAAGCCTTGGGATATCGGCGCCTGCTCACTTACACCCTGCCAGTTGAGGGCGGCGCATCGCTTCGGGCCGCTGGCTGGAAATTGATTGGCGAGCGCGGAGGCGGAAACTGGAATGTTCCAAGTCGTCCGAGGATCGATACCGATGCGGCATTGCGTGGGCAAAAGCTTCTGTGGGAGGCCGTATGACGCTGCGTGCCTCACTCAAGCCTCGCAAATGCAGGCAGTGCAAAGCCATCTTCACGCCTGCCCGATCCATGCAGGCCGTCTGTTCGCCTGCCTGTGCCGCGGAGCATGCAAAAAAACTTGCGGCACAGAAAGCCGCCCGCGCAAACCGGGCTGAAAGGAAGTCAATCCGCGCTGCTCTGGAGAAAGCCAAGACTCGCGGCACGCATCTGAAGGAGGCGCAAGTGGCCGTGAATGCCTATGTGCGTCTTAGAGATGCAAATAAACCGTGCATTTCGTGCGATCGACCGGCGACGTGGGGTGGCCAATGGCACGCATCTCACTATAGAGCGGTCGGATCGAATCCTGGCTGGCGCTTCAATCTTTGGAATATTTCGAAGTCTTGTTCCATATGTAACGCATGGAAAAGCGGGAATCTGACGGAATACCGTCCTCGGCTCATTGCAAAGATTGGGCTGGAGCGCGTGGAGATGCTTGAACGCGAGTCGCCCGTTAGAAAGTACGACATTGAATATCTGAAAAGGCTAAAGAGGATTTTCCGTGACAAAACTAAGCGACTCCGTAAATTGCAAGATCGAGGGATGTGGAAGGAAAGCAATGTACCGCGAGCAACAGGTCTGCCAGATGCACTACTTCCGGTTTATGAGGAATGGGACGTATGAGAAGGTTATGGCGCAAGCGATACCAAGGCGCCAAGACCCAGCCGGGTATTGGAGGGTGCACGCGCCCAATCATCCATTGGCTGACAGCACCGGTTACGTCTGGGAACATCGCAAGGTCGTTTATGACCGGATTGGCGACGTGTTGCCGCCATGCGAACTATGCGGCAAGCCGTTGACGTGGAAGACAGCGCACATCGATCACATCGACGAGGTTAAATGGAATAATGATCCTTCTAACCTAAGACCCCTTTGTTGCGGCTGCAATGTGTGGCGAGGAACCAGGATCCCCCAGCATCTTCACAGGGATCATCACGCAATCACATACGACGGCGAAACGAAGACGCCGAACGAATGGGCGCGCGATCCGCGCGTCAAGGTGTCGAACGGGACAATCGTGAGGCGCAAGAAAGCGGGGATGTCTGACTATGAAGCCCTATTTAGTGAGAAGCAAACTCACAACGGGAAGATAACTGTTGATAAGCGACCGCCCAAAACCCAATTCAAACACCAGCGCTCGAACGCGATCGCATTGACGATCAACGGTGTAACTAAAACGGCTATGGAATGGTCACGCGAACCGGGCTGCACCGTCTCCGATGGAGCGATCCGCGTGCGCTTCAGGCTCGGCTGGGATCATGAGAAGGCGGTCTTCGCGCCCGCGAATCCCGGTGGTGACAAGAAGATCGTTAGCCGCGACGCCCTTGGCCGAATCGAGAGCGTGAAAGTGCGGGAAATGAAGAAGGCAGTAGTCAATCAACTTGAAGAGGAAATGGCATGACCATCCATCGCATAGTCTGCGCTGCCAACCGCAAGGCCTTCACCGGCCACATCGTTCTGGGAATCCGTCATTGGGATGCCTTCATGCGCGGCATTCACTCCGAGGGCGATCCCGTTGACCAGGGTTTCATCGACAACCGCGGCAACTTCCTGAGCCGCACTGAAGCATGGAAGGTAGCCGAGACTGCCGGTCAGATCATCCGTCGCGTTGGTGGCGATGATGCAGGCGGCGGCACGTTGTATTCCGAGAACCTTTACTGAGGTGCCAAATGCTTGATATCGAAGAACTCGCCCGCATCAACCTCGCCGGAGACCTGTATGGGCATATCACGCCTAGGGTTGTGGGGGAGTTGATTGCGGAGGTGCGGAGGTTGAATAACGCCGAAGCGCTGATTCTGAGCTACGTCGCCGCGCTTCTCTCGAACAATGTGGAGAGGGCTGGTGATGCAACGCGCCGGATGACTGACTATGCGCTGGACCATGCCAGCAAGGAGCCTAAATGACCATCCAAAGATACGCCCTCCTGGCCGGCGCAATCGGCCCCACGGTTTCGGGCGGCGACTTGGTGATGTACTCGGACTACGAGGCGCTTGCGCAAGAATGCGAGCGGCTGCGTACCGCCAATCGCGATCTACACCGCCGTGCCCAACAGGTCGAAGCACCTCGCCAGCAATTCAAGGCCCTTCTGCGCCAAGCGAACGACCATTGGGGCGATACATGGATGCACGAATTCGATCGTCTTTTGGAGGCACACAAGGAAATCCAGGCCATGTTCCGAGAACTGGCGCGCGTCTACGAATACCCAATGAACGGCGACTACATGCATTCCTGCATGGATTCGAATGTGGAATTTCCGCGCGAGAAGCATCCGGGAGTCTGGGCCAATTGCTTTCTGAGCAAACAAGGCGGCATGAAGTCAATTCGCGTACTGGACGAAGTTCGCCGCGCCGTCGATGAGCTGGTCGCCGCCCGCGCCAAGGAGTCGACATGATCAAGTGGGCCGTTCTCGAAAACATCGCCATCTACGCCGCCACTGCATTTATGTTCTGGCTGATCTGGCCGAGCAGGCTGGCGTTCTGTTCATTCGTGCTGCTGGCGCTTATCAATAACTTCAAGATGAGGGAGAAGGCATGAATAACCAATGCGACGGCTGCCGCCAAGGCGCGCCGATCAATGCGAACGGCAACCACACCGACAAGGATGGCCGCGCCTTCATGGGATGCCAGAAGGCGCGCTATCAGGATGGGTGGTGGGAAAGCGCTGTCTGCCTGGCATGCGGCGCTAAAGCCCGGTCGGCCCATGAACTTCCTTGCGGGCACTAAGATGCTATTCGCCATCTACTTCGCTTCTGGCGCCCTAGCAATGGGCGGGATTGGACTATTCATTGCGACGCTTAGACTCAGGCGCACCCTCAAAGAGCAGCGGTCAATAGCCCACCCCCACCTCCGCACATCGCATCAGATAACGCCACCCCTTTCAGCATATGCGCCGAAGACGGATTGGGATGTGGCGGAGACGGAGACGGGTCGGGTGGAATATCGGTGGCTCAATATCACAGGATTTGAAGATCAGTGAACTTCGCAAGTGGCTGATTTCATAGTAAAATAGTACACCTAACCAGTGGAGTTGGTAATGACGAGTTTCTCAGGTTTCCGACGTCGCGAAGCACGGGCTATCAACTCTGGCAATTTGCGATGGAATGACAATGGGCCGACCGACGCCGACTACATCGCCGCACGCGGCATGTCCGGCGAAAAGATCGGCGCACTGCTTGAACGGCTGAAGTGGGCGCACGATCACACGGTCTACGGTCGCTGCGTTCATCTGCTGGGCGAACGCTTCTACGAACGGCGCAAGCGGAATGTTCTGAAGGCGCTCTGCCATACCGCGATCCGCGAATGGCTTGCCGACAATTGCCGCAAATGCGGTGGCCGGGGCATCGTGACGGACAAGCGTGGGGTCATCGCTGAATGCACGAAATGCAACGGAACCGGATTGCACGCCTACCAGGACTACGAGCGGGCCCACATGGCGAACCTGGCGGCTGGCTCATGGAAGAAGTACGAGCGCGATTACGAAATTGTTCTCGAATGCCTCCGTGGCGCTGTTAGCTCGCATAGAGTCGGCGCAATGAAAGCGTTTGGGGCGTTGGAAGCGGAGGCGGTATGAATGCGCCGGTTGGGGTTCGAAAGTACGTGGATGGGCGACTGGTGAGCGGCGGAGTCCCGGCGCATCTTGATACGGCCAGCGAGCCATATGATGACGATGATCCGCCAGCAGTAGTTGCATTGCCGACGAAGCGCCAGGCCGATGACGAAATCACCGACACCAACGGCCTGCGCAAATTCCTGCTCAAGCAAATGGTCGCCGCATCCAAGGGCGAACTGGATAGCGAGCGCACCCGGAATGTCTGCGCACTGGTGCAGCAGATTTACCAAGCCACGAAGCTGGAACTGGAGGCCGCGCGAATCCTTCAGGATGGAACCAAGAGCATCCGCGCCATTGACCTGACTACCGATGATTGAATGCCCTGATTACGGCGATGTATGCCTGGTTCCGCGCGGATGGTACAGACTGCCCGAGTCGCGTCAGATCGTCTTGCACGCCCGCGAGTATGGCTATGAGGGTGACTTGATGCCCGTGGTGCTGCGCGGCTCCAGGCATGCGCGTATCCACAAGTATGCCTGCCATCGGGACTATGGACATGCTGCACTGATGCGCTATATCAGGATGAGCCGCGCCACATTCGTGGATGTCGATGAGTGGCAGAAATTCTGTACCGACCGGCTATTCCCGATGGCGCACAGGCAGCCGTGGTGGAACCGTCAGCGGTCATTGTGGGAAATATTCTTTTACATGGTGAACCCATGGCGCGTCCTGATCGACGGAGAGATAACGCTCATTACCGACAAGCGGCAAATGGCGAATGTGCGGAAAATCTACTCGGCAATGAAGAAGTTAGAGGCAGCCTAAAAATATTTCCACAACCCCTTGTATACCCTTGGGAATTGTGCTTATAATGTGTCCGAGCGAATCTTATAACGACTCGACGCCAGGTCCGGAACAAGGTCTTGCCAATTAAGCGAGATACCGGAGCAACCAGCTAGAGCCTTCGATACTAACGCTCTTCCGCCAGTCAGTGGCGAAGCTTTCTCCAAAATTCCCGAAGCCACCCTAACCCGGTGGCTTTTTGCTTTGGCGGTTCAAAATGGCTCTCGAATCCTACCTCTACGGCAATCCGGAGCGGGTTCTGGAGGCCAAGCAGGCTCGTGAAACGCGCGAAAAACGCAGGGCGGAAGATCGCATCATTGTTGATCCGTCGCAATACTGGAGCCCCGCTCGCAAAGCCGCCGAAGCCCTCTTCCCCGATCTCCAGAGAACATCATGGGACTGATCGCAGCGGATGATATGACTGAAGCGCAACAGGCCATGTTGTACGAATGGACGCGCTCGACGGTTGATTCGGCCTTCGCCGCTGGGCATATCACTCAACGCTGGAGCCCGTCAGACAAGAATCTGGCGACGCTGCGCGGGTACTTCGATGTTGGCTTGACGCCAGAAGAAGCGGCCGATGCCCTATTTGCGGTTAAGCACTGAAATGATCCTGACCAACACCGACTATTCTGATTTGCAGAAGTTTGGCCGAATCACGATCGACTACACATCGCGCGGCGTCGAAATCACGGTGGACGGCTTTGAGTTCGCTGGCGACAACACTTGCCGCGAGCACAATACCAAGGCTCTGGCTTGGGCACGGGACGTACTGGTAGCCAAGATCGCGGCCAATTCGC
Source organism: Paraburkholderia sp. (assembly GCA_036383775.1). Lineage (GTDB taxonomy): Bacteria > Pseudomonadota > Gammaproteobacteria > Burkholderiales > Burkholderiaceae > Paraburkholderia. The sequence continues at coordinate 17,365 of DASVNP010000333.1, forward strand.
TCGTGCCAGGCGGGTTCATCATTTCGATTGCCGACATGGATCAGGACCAGCTTGAGCAGGAAAGAGCAAAGAAATGACTCCCGAACTATCCGCCCTGATCGACAGCATTGAAGCCGACTTGCAACGCATGCGGATTGATGACGCACTGAAGGCGAATCTCATTTCGCGTCTCGATGCCTTGAGGCGATTGGTGCTGTAATGGACTCAATACTTGAGGCGATTGCGGCGGGACCGCTGATGGCATTGAGTTGGCATCTTTGCTGCGCGCAGGTACTGACCGCCTGGTGCGATCTGTTGCTGGGCGAATAGCTTTCCGCGCCAGCCGATTGGCTCGGCCGCATGACCACGGGCGCGGACCTAAACGCTCACATACGCACTCTCCCGTCACATAACCGCCCGTATCCGAGCAGGTACGCCCCACCCCAAAAGCATCAGATAAGACGCGTATCGGCTACGAGCGGGTACGGAATGCATCTTCAAGGAAGCGCATAGTTATCAAACCCGATCCGGGCGCAGGCATGGGCGGTGTCCCTCTGCGTTTCGGTGCGGGCCTTCACGCATGCGTTCTCATGCTTCTGCGCGTCAGCGGTGGCTTCAGTCGGCCGACAGAGAATGTAGTCGTGAGGGCCGACAGCCGCAATCGACCATTGATGCGCGAGTTGCCAGTTCTGGGGCGAGAGCGCATTGCCGCATGTGATGTGGCTCTATAGATTGCGCCGCCGCTTCTTAGGCTAGGACGCGAAATAACGTCAGTGCCGTTTGCGGACTCCCTCGCCATTTTCTCGACGACTCCCCTCGTCTGCCGCCTTGTGCGGCTTTTTTATTGAGCATCCGATGGCACCGCGAAAAACAGTCAAGGCTGAAGTCGCGGAGCGCACGGAGATTTGCAAGAACTGTCGCGCCGTTCACTGCGACCGCGCGAACGGAATGCGCTGCCGGCTCTACCCGCCAGTGTTTGTCTATGACCCGGCAACAGGCGCATCAAGCGCGCAGTGCCCTGAGGTTGAGCCAGACCACTGGTGCATCCAGTTCAAAGCACAATTGAGTTCATAAAGGACTAACGTGGAACTAAGCGACTTGCTGAAAGCCGTGAAGCTCCACGGAAGCGTCAATGCGGCGGCCAAAGCGCTCGGGATGCCGGAGAGCACGTTGCGCGGTCGGCTCCGCGGCGCGGTGCCTCTGTCTGAAAATGAGCGGAAGTATCAGGAGTGGACGGCTGAGAAGTGTATCGCCGAGCTTCAGCGCATCGCAAAGATTGATGAAGACAAGGTCATAACCCGGAACTACTTCCGCGTCCATTCGGATATCAGCGAAGCAACCTGGTCGAGGCACTTCGGCAGTTTTTTGGAATATAAGCGGCAGGCAGGCATCATCCTGTCGCGCCACGCTCACCAGCTCGAGCGGGCGATCGCCAAGCACGCCAGCAAGGATGCGCAGCGCGATATCAACATCGAGAAGCGCCAGTGGGAGGATAAGTACCTCCGCCCATCGTCCAAACGGTTCCAGACCGTTCTGGTGGGTTCCGACCTGCACGACACGGACTGCGATCCCTTCTGGCGTCATTGCTTTCTCGAGACTGCCAAGCGGGTCAAACCCGAGAAGATCGTCCTGAATGGCGACTGTCTGGATTTGCCCGAGTTCTCGCGCTACACGCAAGACCCCCGCGAATGGAACGTAATCGGCCGGATCAAGTGGCTGCATACCTTCCTGCGTGACTTGCGCGAGGCTTCGCCAGATTCCGAGGTTGTGTACATCGCCGGGAACCATGAAGAAAGGCTCTTAATCCACCTCAGCGAAGCGACGCCAGCCCTCAAGGTCGTACTCTCCGATCTGCACGGTTTCACGGTTTCAAAGCTGCTTGGGCTGGAAGAGTTCGGCATCAACTTCATCTCGCGCGCCGACCTGTCCGCATTCACGGCGCACGACATCAAGAAAGAACTCCGCAAGAATTACCATATTCTGTACGACTGCCTTCTGGCGCACCACTTCCCTGAAGGTCGTGCGATGGGTCTGCCTGGCTGGAACGGGCATCACCATAAGTATCAATCGTGGCCGTTTTACTCGCCGATGTTCGGATCCACCCAATGGATGCAGCTCGGATGCGGCCACCAGCAGGCGGCGACGTACTGCGCTGGCGAGAAGTGGAGCCTAGGGTTTCTGCTCGCGCACGTCGACACGCAGACAAAACACAGCCAGTTTGAATACATCGAATTGCGCGACTTCGCGATGATCGGTGGCCGATTCTACGAACGGGAAGCCGCCTGACCCATCCCTTTGAATGGGATTGTGAGGGGTAAGGCGGTTTTGAGCGGGAAGTGGCGACGCGCCGTAAGCGCGGAAGTGAAAACAACTCAATCAGGGCTGTAGCCCATGAAAAACCATGGGCAGACCATCCAAGCTGACAGAGGCGCAGTGGGATGAGATTCGCCGCCGCCTATTGGATGGCGAGAAAGCAGCCGATCTGGCTCGCGAGTTTGGCGTCTCCAAAACACGCATTAGCGAAAACGTTTCGAAACGCGCCAATGCAGTAAAAGACGTTGCAAAACAAATAGTTGCGGCGGAGACGTCGTTTCGTAAGCTCTCCGTTTCGGAACAATTCGATACTGTTTCGATACTCCGGAACCTGATGAATGCTTTCGGGCATCTGAGCTCTGCGGCAGCCTATAACGCAGCCACTGCGCACCGGTTAGCCGGTATCGCCAGCATGAAGGTGACAGAGATCGATGATGCCGCCCCGCTGGATGACAAGAGCCGGGAGACGCTCAAAGACATTGCGGTCCTGACCAGAATGGCGAACGAGGCGAGTGAGATTGGCCTCAATCTCGTCAAGGCGAACAAAGAGGTCTTCGCCAATCCGGACGACGCAGCCGCACTTGAAGATCCGAACCCCGAAGTATGAAGCAATCTGTCAAGTTACAGGAGCTTCATGCGAAGCAGGTTGAGATCGGGCGAGCGTTCAACGGGCATTCACGAGTGGTCATCCGCTGCGGTCGGCGCTTCGGCAAGACGACACTGCTCGAGCGGTGCGCATCGAAGTGGGCATATCAGGGTTTGCGGGTAGGCTGGTTCGGCCCGACATACAAACTCAATCTGCCGACCTACAAGCGCATCCTGCGCACGGTCCAACCGATCGTTGTCTCGAAATCGAAGATTGACCAGGTCATCGAGACGCAGAAAGACGGCTGCATTGAGTTCTGGACGCTTCAGGACGAAGACGCCGGCCGCTCACGTTTCTACGACCGGATCATCATTGACGAAGGCAGCCTAGTTAAGAAAGGGCTGAAGGAGATCTGGGAACAGGCGATCTCGCCTACTCTGCTCGACCGGCAAGGCAAGGCCGTGATGGCCGGTACGCCCAAAGGTATTGATCCGGACAACTTCTTCTATGAAGCCTGCACGGACAAGACTCTTGGATGGCAGGAGTTTCACGCCCCGACTGCGGCGAATCCCAAGCTCGACCCGGAAGCTGTCGCAAAACTAATCCATGAATACCCTCCGCTCGTTTTTGAGCAGGAGTTTCTCGCGCAGTTTGTCGACTGGCGCGGTTCGGCGTTCTTCTCTGAAGTCAATCTCCTTGTTGATGGCCGCGGAGTTGAGTATCCGACCCGCTGCGATCAGGTGTTTGCCGTTGTCGATACAGCGCTCAAGGATGGTCTCGAGCACGACGGCACGGCAGTCATCTACTGCGCGCGCAACAATATCGCCGGCCACCCGCTGATCATCCTGGATTGGGACCTGATCCAGATTCAGGGGGCGTTGCTCGAAGAGTGGCTTCCTTCGGTCAATCAGCGGCTTGAGGATCTGGCCCGGGAAACAGGTTCCCGTCAAGGCAATGTCGGCATTTGGGTTGAGGATAAAGGCAGCGGTATCGTCCTGATCCAACAGTCTGAGCGTCGCGGCTTGCCTGTTTTTCCGATTGAGGAAAAGCTGGTTGACCTGGGCAAGGAAGGCCGGGCTCTCTCGGTGAGTGGTTATGTGTACCGCGGCGACGTGAAGTTCAGTCAGTACGCGTACGACAAGGTCACGAACTATAAAGGCCAGACACGTAATCATCTTCTGGCGCAGGTTTGCGGCTTCCGGATTGGCACGAAAACTCCCCATCATATGGACGCGCTCGACGTGTTCTGCTATGCCGCAGCAATCTCGCTCGGCGATTCTTCTGGCTGGTAAATGAGCGATCTTCAATCTGACAGCGGCGCGGCGGTAGTCGACATACCGTCCGGCCAGAAGTCCGCGCTCATGCAGATTCTTGACGCTCCGGACATTGTTCCGGGTTCGTCGCCGTCGTATGAAGTGGCTAAGACCATTTACGCCTATCATCCGCTAGGCGCCAAAATGGCCGAGGCTCCGATCGAGGAAGCCCAGAGCCAGGAGCGCGAGATCACGATTCCGGGTGGCCCGGAAGAAGATCTGAAAGAAGCGTTTAATCGCGAGTGGATGGCAATCGGCATGACGGGTGCCGACGAGATCATCAAAGCCCATCAGACGCTCAAGCGTGTGTACGGCATTGCATCTCTTGGTGTGGGTGGCAGGTTCCTGAATGGGGCTGAGTTGCCAACTACAGAGCCGTTGCCGTATGACAGACTCCATGAAATGGAGTTGTATTTCAACGCATGGGATCCGCTGAATACCGCTGGCTCTCTTGTCCTGAATCAGGATCCGAACGCGCCGGACTTCCAGAAGCCGCAATACATCCGTGTTGCTGGCAAGGATTACCACTCTTCGCGCGCGGTGATTGCACTGAACGAATCACCGATCTATATCGAGTGGACGAATTCGGCTTTCGGCTTCGTTGGTCGTTCTGTCTACCAGCGCGCTCTTTTCCCGCTGAAGACCTACATCCAGACAATGATCACCGATCAGGCGGTGGCAGAGAAAGCCGCCCTTCTGGTTGCAAAGCTGAAATCCCCTGGCTCGGTCATTGATCAGCGCGCGCGCACCTGGTTCAGTTTCAAGCGGCAGGCCATCAAGGGCGCCAAGACCGGAAACGTTGTGTCGATCGGCATTGATGAATCCATTGAGTCGATCGACCTGAAGAACCTACGGGACGCCGCAGAATTCTCGCGCAACAACTGCATCAAGAACATCTCGACTGCAGCGAAGATGCCCGCCTCCATGCTATATCAGGAGACGCTGACCGAAGGCTTTGGCGAGGGATCGGAAGACGCCAAGATCATCGCGCGCTTCATCGATCGCATGCGGATCGAGATGCAGCCCGATTACCACTTCATGGACCAGATCGTGATGCGTCGGGCGTGGAGCCCGGAGTTCTACAGGATCATCCAGGGCAAGTACGCCGAGTATCGTTCGGTACCGTATGAGACTGCATTCTACGAGTGGAAGAACGCCTTCAAGGCGACATGGCCCAATCTGCTGGTAGAGCCCGATTCGAAACTGGCCGAAGTCGATGACGTCATCATGAAGTCGGCGATTTCCCTGTACGAAGTCATGTCGCCCCAGCTTGATCCGATCAACAAGGCGGCGGCGACCGTCTGGCTGGCCGAAGTGGCTAACGAGCGCAAAAAGCTTTTCTCTGCGCCGCTTGAGATCGATGAGGATGCGCTCGCCGCGTATGTGCCTCCTGTGCCGCAGGGAGAACCCAAACCCGTTGTCGAAAGCAGCCACGAATGAGCGTCCGCCCTTCCATCAACGCATCCTTTCATGAGGTGCTGACGGCGGCGGTGCGCGATATTTCGGAGAATGGTTATGACGATGTGGCGCGACTGGATGAGTGGTTGCGCCGGCTGAGGCTGGCGGCCATCGCCGATCTTCCCTCTCCCGAGGAAATCCAGAGCCGGATGCAACTGGCGATGCAGACCGTCTTTAACCGGACGTTCTCAAAGTCGTCGGTTCTCAAGTATCACCCGGGCGTACCGCGGTTCACGATTGAACGCCTGAAGCCGTTCGCGCGCGCCGAGCTCGACAAGCGGATTCTTGCCAGTGCCAAGCTGATCAAGATCAACCGCGAACAAGCGATCGAGAAGACGCTCCAGCGATTCTCTGGCTGGGCAACGTCGATTCCCGATCAGGGTTCGCGCGTGGTCGACAAGGTCGACGTCAAGGAACATATCACCAAGCCGATCGCGCAGATCAAGTATGAAGCGCGGCGGTGCAGCATCGACCAAGGCCACAAACTCATTGCATCGATCAATGAAGTAGTCGCATTGCAGGGCGGCGCAATCGCCTATCGCTGGCGTTCGCATTACCGGCAGGCGGGATATGACTACCGCCCCGACCACAAGGAGCGCGATGGCAAGATCTATCTGCTCCGCGGTAGTTGGGCCAAGGATCAAGGTCTCGTGAAAGCCAGTGAGGCTGGCTATTACGACGAGATCACGGCTGCAGCGCAGGAACCATTCTGTCGATGCTACGTGGTGGCGCTATATACCCTTCGTGAATTGCCGCCCGAGATGCTGACCCAGAAGGGCCAGAACCTGCTCGATGAGACGCGCCTGAAGCGCTCCGCCTGATCCGACCCACTCATATGTAAGCCACCTTTGGGTGGCTTTTTCTTTTGGTAACTCCGAAGCATGCCATCGACTAGCGAAGCCCAGCATAACGCCATGGAAGCAGCGGCGCACGGGCATAGCACGCTCGGAATCCCGAAGTCGGTTGGCGAAGAGTTTGTGGAAGCGGATAAGCACCGATCCGATGCTGCAACGAATGCTAATTGCGCCGGCATCCTCTTCCGTGCACCTGGCCCGCAATACCTCCTAGTCAAACGCAGCGATACCGGCGAGTGGGAGCAGCCTGGCGGCCATATCGACGGGGATGAAACGCCCGAAGAAGCCGCAGTCCGCGAATGTCAGGAAGAGATCGGCGGGTGTCCTGATGGAATCCGCTGGATTGCGCGGACCACAACCAATCCGGACGGCGGCGATTACACCTGCTATCTGCAGGATGTAAAAGAGCCATTCGAACCAAAGCTCAATGATGAGCATACCGAATGGCAATGGGTCTCGCCCAGCGCACTGCCAGAGCCAACACACCCCGAAGTCATCAAGACAATCGGGCTCGTCACTGGCAATGAACTCGACATTGCCAAGCGCATGGTGGCGAAGGAATTGCCGTCGCCACAACGCTATGAAAACGTCTGGCTGTTTGATCTCCGCATCACTGGCACAGGCCTGAGCTATCGCACGGCGCTCAAGGAGTATTCCTGGCGCACTCCAGACCAATTCCTGACCGAGGAATTCCGCGAACGCTGCTATGGCCTGCCGGTCATCTTTGAACACCCGAAGACGCTCCTGAATTCCAGGGAATATCACGAGCGCAATTGCGGGTCCATCTTTCTACCCTACCTCGCCAACGACGAGGTCCGGGGAATTTCCAAAGTATTCGATGACGACGCCGCCCTGCTGATGCAGGAGACGCACGAGTCGACCAGTCCCGCGGTTGTCTTCCGCGACGCGGGCTCAGCCGAATTCCGGGAAATCGACGGGAAGACGGTTCTTATCGAAGGTAAGCCCTCCTACTTGGACCATCTAGCCATCTGCAAGGAAGGCGTATGGGACAAAGGTGGCGAGCCCAGCGGAGTCAACAATGGAGAAATTCGAATGGACGAAAACGTAACTTCGGCTCCGGCCGAACAGGTGCCTGCCTGGGCTGATGCCCTTGGCAAGCGATTTGACGAGGCTTGCGCAGCGATGGGCTCGCGTCTCGACGCATTGGAAAACAAGGGAGGCGATGCACTGCCGACCGCCCCAATGCGCGGCGATGCCGGCCCTGCTGCTGAAATGGCTGTGACTGAAGCGGCTGGTGCCGTTGAAGAAACGGCAGAAGCCAAAGCGGCTCGCGAACTGAAGGAACGTCAGGACGCAGAAGAGCATGCCCGTCTCGATGCGGAAGAAAAGGACCGCAAAGAGAAGGAAGACAAAGAGCGCAAGGATTCGGCTGAACGCATGGATGCACAAGCCCGCGAGAACGCCGATCTGAAGGCGCAACTGAAGTCGATGAACGAACGCATCACGTCGCTCACGACTCCTCTGTCCGTCAGCGATCGCGACGCACTCAGCTCGGCGCAAGCCCGCTGGGATTCGGTCGCGCAGATGCTGGGCGACACCGTCCCGGCACCTCTCCACGGCGAAAGCCCGATCGCCTATCGCCAACGTCTCGCCGCTCGCTTCCAGAAGCACAGCGACAAGTTCAAAGGCATCCGTCTGGATTCGCTCGATGGCGTCGTGTTCGACACGGTCGAAGAGCAGATCCGCATGGACGCACAGGCTTACGCGCGCAGCCCGGAAGTTTCGCCGACCGGCCGACTGATTCCGATCATCCGTCGCGACGAAGCTGGCCGACAGATCACCGAGTACAGCGGCGATATGGACGCATGGCTCGGCCACTTCAAACACCAGGGTCATGGCGTGCGCTTGCTTGACCCCCGCCAGAAACACTAAGGAGCCTGCGTAAATGACCATCTCTTTCAATCCGCAGGCAACGACGTCGCCGTCGAATACCTTCGTTCAGTCGACCGAAGGCTACGTCCAGGGCACGACGTTCGACGATACCTCGTCGCGCATGTGGCTGTCCTCGGGCGTCATCGCTTCGAGCGTCACGCAGCCCGTCTGGGGCGGCATGGCAATCACCGAAGACGTCGCCACGGTCAATGCGAACTCGCTCGGCAACTCGCTTGTCCTGGCAAGTGCTGCTGGCAATGTGACCGGCTTCACGGTATTCGATCAGTCGCACAACATGATCATCGTGCCGGGCAATAGCGTTCAGCAATCGCTCGCCGGCATGACGATCAACTTCTACCGCTTCGGATCGAACATCCGTATCGCGGTGTCGGTCCTGTCGAGCATCGTGGCCACGCTCGATAGCGGCGCGATCAACCAGACGCTGTATTGGGATCCGGCGCTTCAGCAGTTGACGGCATCGGGCACCAGCGGCGCATTCCAGTTGCCGGCGACAACGAAGATTCTTTCGCTGAACTCCGCCAGCAAGACCATCAATTACAACTCGGGCACCGGGGCATTGACCTGGACGACGGGTAACGCAGCCATCATCCAGATCTAAGGAGCCCACAACATGGCAAATCTGTTTCCGGCCCGCGCGCGGATCAACCCGCACTTCGCCGAGCCCGATCTCATCGTCACCTATGCGCAGGCTTCGGGGGCATTCGAAGCTTTGCAGGGTGGCAAACCGCGCGTGAAAATGGGCGCGGACGACCTGTATGTTTACGTGAATTCGCTTGATCTGCGCACGGAAGCGCAGGCATCGCAAGCGGCTCCGAACTTCCTGCCCTCGGCCACGCTGGTTGGTGGTCAATACGGCACGCCGACATATCTGGTCCGCACGCGTTCGGTATGGGATCGTCACGACACGGCAGCGGCAGCGAACTACAACGTGAGCCTTCCGGCTGCGCAAGGTCTCGCTGCACGCCAAGGCCATTACCAGCAGTACCGCACGGCGTTGCTCTACGGCTATCAGCCGGGCAATGGCGAAGGTCTGCTGAATGCGCCAGCCGCCACGCAAGTGACGTTGCCGCCCGATCCGTTCGGCAACACGACGTTCTCGACGTACGACAACGGCGCGATGGCGCTCTGGCTGCTCACGCAGATCGTCAACCTGAAGATCAGCATGTTCCAGTCGGGTGGCAAGATCCATAACAAGATCGTCGTCATCAGCCCGCAGCGCATCTTCCTGCAGGCGCAGATCGCGAACATCGTTCAGGTCACGGCCTATCAACGTCCGGGCGCCGGCACGCAGACTACCGCGAACGTCGCGCAGGAGCAGATGAAGGAAGCTGGCGACGATCTGATGTGGTATTTCGATGACACGCTGCAGGGTAAGGGTTCGGGCGGCTCCGATGCCGTGATTCTGACGATTCCCGAAGTCGAAGTGCCGGACATCCCGGGCATTAACACCAACGTGTTCGGCGAAGTTTCTCCGTCCATGAAGGCGGTCAATCTTCAGTACGCGGCTATGGCAGCGCCTATCGAAATCCCGACTCCGACTGAAGATGGCGCTATCACCACGGTGTATGAGAACCGCATTACCTCGGGCTGGAACGTCCGCGGCGCGGGTCTGACCATCCTCAACATCCCGCATTAACGATCAAACCCGCATCTAGGATTGCGCATCCGAAAAGCCAGTCCCTGTCTGGCCTGGTGCGGGTTCACTTTTTCAGGGAAATAGCCGCCTTCGGGCGGTTTTTCTTTTTAGGGAAAGAAAATGACCAAGATTTATGTCGCCAACGGCACAAAGCAACGCCTGAAGTTCAACTATCGGCTGCCCGAATCCACCCGCATTCATGAGCTTGACGTGCATTCTGGGCGCCAAGAAATGATCGGCGAAGAATGGGGCACAACGCACGTCGAATACTTCATCAAGCAGCTCGAGCATGCCGGCTTTCGCCGATCGCACGATACGAACGGTCGCATGGAGAACTTCTCGGGCTGGATGTATAGCCTCGACAAGCCGACGACCGAGACTCAGATCGAAAGCGGGCACGAAGCGCGCGTTGAAGCGCAGGAAAGGATTTCCGCCGTTGAAGCCCAGCGCGGAGCGTTGGCAATGGATCAGGCCAATCGAGCCCCGAAGGATCGCCGCAAGCGCCTTGCCAAGGTGACGACGGTCGAGGTCGAGCAGGAAACCGACCCGCGCGGCTCGCCGACTGGCAACGAAGTCAAGATGAGTGTTTCCGTGGACGCGAGTGCGCCGGATAGCGCGCGCCTGGACATCTAACATGAAGGCTTTCCGACTTTCGGGCGAGGCCCGGGCTGCCGTGAATTCGGCAGTTGATGCCGCCACCAAAACACGGCCCATGACTCGCGCCGACGAAGTGAAGGCGCTCATGGGCAAGGGGATGAAAATCTCCATGACGCAAGGCCATTACTGCTGGGCCTTTGCTCCGCGGAAGATCGCCGAAATCACGGGTATGCCTTTCCTCGCCGTGATGCCCGCCTTACCCGATCTGGCGGATTACACAGCGCTGGGCGGTGATGTCGTCAACACAGTGGTCCCGCAATGACATGGACTAACCCGACCCAGCCGAATATCGCCGATTTCAACTCTTTTGTATTGAATCAGGGCGTGCCGGTTGCGGATCTGCCGAGCGGTACGCTGGCCACGGTCAGTATCAATACGTCTGGTGCGATCGCGGCGGCAAGCACTGCGGGCACTGTCGCACCCGGCATGTTGCTGGCTGGGACGGGAATTCCTTCTGATACATACCTCGCAACCTGGAGCGGGAATGCTGGCACGGTGACGCCAGTCCCAACCGCCGCGGTTTCAGCGGCGACTGCATCGACCTATTCGCCCTATCTCCAATGGGCATTCGTCGGCGCATCGGCTGTGACGCTCGTTCCACCGTCCTGCATGCCGCCGATCCTGTATGTGACAGCCGTCTATAACTACGGCATGCACAAGTTGCTGAAGATCGCCCAGGATCAACCCGGACAGAATTTCTTCGCAATGCAGCGTCAGACGTTCAACCTGCTGGCATTCAAGGCGGGCCCGGTAGCGTCAACTGCAGATCAGTCGACGTCGACCACATTTGTCACGCCGGATTTCCTCAAGGGGCTGACGATCGGCGATCTCGATCTCCTGCTAACGCCATGGGGGCGGGACTATCTGGATTACAGCCAGATGTATGGTCCGAATGTGGTCGGAGTTAGCTGATGGTCACGCTAAATCTGGGCGTCGTCGACGTGGCTTATTCGGATGGCGATGGCGCAACGACAACGGGCGATGTTGCTGGCTATCTGGAAGCCGAATACCACGTCATGCGAACCTTCCTCGAACTTCATGAGGGAGAGATCGGAGATTTTCTGGCCGATGCAATGGCTGGCGAGATCGAATCTCTCGCACAAGGCAAGCCGCTTGTTGCATTCGGCGGCAAGGACGTCACAACCCATCTAGGCGATCGCGTCCTCGAAGGACAAAGCGTCAACGGGCGGATCGAAGAAGCCTTCCGGGATTTTCTGGACGACGGCGAATGGCAACGGGTTAGCGGGCAAACCATCGATGCCGCCGAACAAGGCGTCAGCCAGCGCAAGAAGCAGCCCAACAAGAAGCGATCGGCGCGCTCCGCTTTCGTCGATACCGGCCTCTATCAGGCATCCTTTCGAGCATGGTTGAGTAATTCATGAGTCTGATCTCCGAAGCCGCTGGCGCGCCGAGCCAACTCGCCGCTGCATTGGCGGCCGGCGTCGAGACGATCTCAAATAACCAGGCGGTCTCATTCCAGCAATACACGAAATCGACACTTCCGATCGATGGATTTGTGTTCTGGGTGGGCACTGGCTATTCGGTCAACTTCACTGGCTCCCTGCACGTTCTGACCGACCGGAAACAGGAAGAAGACCAAACAATCGCCGCGAACAAGATGGTGTTCACTGCGACGGAAGAAGTCAGTCAGCTCAATACCATTGCGCCCGGCTCAATGTGGGTCGGAAGCTGGCTGGTCGACGGAACCGTCCTGCAGGTCGCATTTTCAGAGACCGGCGCGAACTACCAGCAGGCAGGACTCTGGCATTACCGCGGCCTTGCGGTCTATCCAGCTCTATCGGCTCAACTGGTCACGAGCCCGGGCGATCTCCCAACTGGGCCGATTGTCTCGAATAGCCTGCCAATCTGGTTGTCTCAAACGACTTTCGGAACCACAACGGTTCCCGTCTACGCCTCGTATCTCGTACCGGATAACGTCGTGCCGCCTTATGTGGTGGCGCACGTCGAGCCGGAATTGACTGAAGTACCGTCTTTCCCGGTTTATGTCTGGCCCGGCACCCCAAACCCATCAACCGCATTGCTGAACATGCCGAGCTCGCAACTTGCGAGAGATAACGTGCGGTTGACGTTGTATGGCTTCACCAACGCAATGGCGATTCAATACCTCGCCATGCTGATCGATTACTCGGTCAACTCCGACAACTTCGGTTTCGGAAACTCACCCGCCATTCGCGATGACAAGCGACCGCAGGTTGAGATTGGCGCAATCGCCATGAAGAAGACGATCAACATCGTCGCCTGGTATTTCCAATCGACCGCAGATGCCATTGCGCGTCGCCTGATTCTCTCTGCTGGTTTTAGCTCTATCACCGTCTAGACGGGGCATCCCGCGCGACGTCCCTGCCCGCCTTGCGCGGGCTTTTTCTTTTGGAGTCTCTGATGGCCCAATACCCGTATGCCATTCCGCCTGGCGGCACCCAAACCGCGCTCAACATCACGACCAACACCTTGGTGAAGGGCGCTCCGGGCAAAGTGTTTCGCCTCACGTTCAACACCGCATCGACCACCGCGCCGGCCGTCTATGACTTCGCCACCGTGACTGGTTTCGGCGCTGCGAATCTGATCTGGCAAGGCGGCGCCACGACTGCCGCGCAGTCCGTCATTACGCTCGAGTTCCCGTGCCTCAACGGCATCGTCGTCGTGCCGGGTGGCGCCACCGTCGCTGTGTCTTACGCCTAAGCCGGGAGCCGCCTAAATGGCCACCACCATCACGCCGACGATCGTCACAGTCAATACGACTGTTGTCGCCGCGCCGACCGTCAATCAGCTTCAGCAAAGCGGCGCTATCGTATCGTGCGGGGGCACTACGCTGAGTTCGGGCACGTACCAGTATTGCGGTACGCTCTCGCAACTCACCTCCATTCTGGCGGCCCCGCTCAACCTCACCAGTCTGACGTGGAACTCTGGCACGGTCACCGCAACGACCGCGGCGACGATCGGCCTCTCCGTGGGCCAGACGTTCACTGTGACCATCGCTGGCGCTGTTCCGGCTGCCTATAACGGCACCTACGCAGCGACCGTCGCAACGACAACCACGTTCACGTTCGCCCTCGCATCGAATCCGGGCACGGAAACGACGCCCGGCACCTATACGCCGCCTTATTCCGCGTTCCTGAGCAATGCAGCAGGTACCTTCGCTGCACAGGGTGGATCGATCGGCTTCTATGTGCTCGAGTTGGGTGCGCAGACGACCGCTGCTGCCGCGATCACTGCTCTGAATACGTGGATCGTTGCCAACAGCAATCCGCAGGTGTTCTATGCATACGAGGTGCCGGCTTCGTGGGACTTCTCATCGGCTGCCGCACTGAATACGATGACGGCGAACTACGAGTCGCCGAGCGGTCAGACGTATTTCTTCGTAACCACGACGGTTTCGAATCTGCCGACGTACGCGAACAATAAGGCTGTGTTCGCTGTCGTGCCGAGTCCGACTCAAGCCAGCACCGAACATCAGGCATCGCAGGCGTTCTATCAATGGCTGGTGAACAATCCGGGTTCGGCCAATCCCTTGGCTCCGATGTCGTACCGCTGGGGCTATGGCGTGACGCCCTGGCCGCTCACGAACAATCAGACCAGCATCAACACGGTCCTGACGAACTACGGCAATCTGATCCTGACTGGCGCTGAAGGTGGCGTGTCGACGGCTTCGCTGTTCAAGGGCACGACGATGGACGGCGAGCAGGCTTCCTGGTGGTACGGCGTGGACTGGTTCCGTATCCAGGTCAAGCAGGCCCTCGCCAACGCTGTTCTGAACGGATCCAACAGCAACCCGCCGCTTCTGTACAACCAGCAAGGTATCAACACCCTGCAGGCGATCGCGCAGACGGTTGGAAACACCGCAGTTCAGTTCGGCTGCCTGTTGAGCGCGACAATCAATGCGGTTCCGTTCGCAACATACACGACCCAGAACCCGACGAACTACAACGCGGGCATCTACAACGGGTTTTCCGCGACGATTGTGGGGCAGAACGGCTTCCTCACGATCACCATACCGATTACAGCTGTCCAATTCGCGTGATAAGGGAGAAATAAAAAATGGCAAATCCTTATCTCACCGCAGGACCGCTGAACCGGGTTCGCACCCATATCGTCATTTCGAACACGCCGACACTCAACGTCACCCCCGAGAACATGGGCAAGAGCTTTGCGTCCATCGAATTCGAGGGTGACTGGACGACCCAGATCGAAACCGCAACCGGGGTTGTGAATTCCCCTGAGCCATACGTGATGGCGACGATCAGTTGTGGCCTGCTTCGTTCTGCCGCACTGGCCGGGGCATGGCTGAATCAAGGGTTGGGCACGACGATCATGGGCGACGTGACGATCTATCCGGATACGTCTAATTTCCCGCCGATCGTTCTGAACAGCGTTGCAATCCGCCAACTCCAGCCTGGTCGTTTCGATGGCACCGATCCTATCGTGGCGCTCACGCTCCGCGGGACGATGGGCATCAACCAGAACCTGTGGGCTTTCACGATCTGATCTAAGCCGCGGCTAGGCTTGCAACCGAACGCCGGCCCCTTACCGGTTGCCGCGGCTCCTTATTGAGGGAACTGATCGAAGGAATCAGCATGCGTATCGATGAAAAGCGGCACCTCGTGCTGCCCGTTGTAACCGAAAAGATCATCAGGAAGGTCGAGGGTAAGGACGTACCGGAAGACGTGGTGCGCATCTATGCCTATCACAGCCCGGTTTCGAGAGAAGTTTTCGAATCGAACTTCCGGGTGCTGGCGGCCACAAAATCCGCGCTATCGAACAAGGGCGCGCATTACCTCTGGTCATCGGCGCCTCGCATTGCCGCGCTCACCCTGAAGGACGAGGGGCGCAAAGAAGCTGCGGCGCGTGGCTCGTTTGATGAAGATGGCAACGTCAAGGATGAGGAAACCAAGGCTTTCCTCGCCGAACTGAAACGCCTGACGATGATCCTGTGTCCCGGAGCGAATGGCTGGGAATCGTTGCCAGTCGATATGGCAATCTCGCAAGGCAAGGTCGACGCCGAAGACTGGGAGGAAGCCCTTTCCGGGATCGTTTTTTTTACTTGCGCCTATGCGATGGCTCGCAAGGCCGATCGCGAGACAACGGCGAAGGCCTACTCTTCTCCCTTGAATGCGTGGATTACGTCCTCCACAATTATGGAACTAAGCGCCTCTTTGCCGAGCTCGACGCCGGCTGCGTCTATGCCGAGCGCACAGTTCTCGACTCAATCCTTTCCTACGTGACGGGTGAGGGATTCGGCGAAGTCTTTGAGCGGTACGACAGTCCCTATAAAACTGCGCTGGAGTACCGGCAGCGCTATTTGATTCAAGCCCTCAAGCCATGACAGCCAAGAGCATCGTTCAGGTCGAGATACAGGACGGCCCGTTTCGCGAGTTTTACGAACTCTTCGGCAAGTATCAAAAACAGCTTGAAGAAATGCCCGACGACTGGAAGAAAGTCGTCGACGCCATTGATGATGCTGGTGGCGAGATGGAGGATTTCTCTCATTCCTCAAAGTCGTCCAAAGAATTCCTGATGATCGCCGCCATTCAGGCGGATGCGATCTCGAAGGCAATGGCGAAAGCCACTGGCGTTCAGGACAAGTTCAATACGCGTGCCAAGGACGGCGCCAATCAGATGGGCCGTATGGCGAAGTTCTCCAAAGAGCTTCACAAGGACGTGTCCAAGATGAGCGGCATCCTGCTCAAGCTTGGCGCTCTTGGCGGCACGGCGCTCGCATTGCCCGCAGCGGCATATGCATCGGTTAGTGCGATGGCTGGGCAAAACCTTCAGGCCCGTGGTCTGGGGCTTCGCATCGGCCAGACTCAAGCCTTTGAAGCCAACTTCGAAAAGTTCGGTCTTGGCGCTTCGGATCTTGGAAATGTGGCCAATGCGCAGGGTAATCCGGCGGCGCTTCGCGCGTTTATTAGTGCTGGCCTCACGCCGCAGCAAGTCCAGAGCGAAGATGCCGAGCAATTGACGTACGACTTCGCGCGCGGCGCGAGTGCCAAGTACCGCCAATG
Organism: Paraburkholderia sp.; assembly: GCA_036383775.1. Lineage (GTDB taxonomy): Bacteria > Pseudomonadota > Gammaproteobacteria > Burkholderiales > Burkholderiaceae > Paraburkholderia. Next base: position 34,095 of record DASVNP010000333.1, read on the forward strand.
GATGCAGCAAGGTGGCCCGATGTACGCGACTACCATGGCGCAAGGGTCGGGCTTCACGGATATTCTGTCATTGCAGCAACTCCGCGCCGGCTCGAGCTATGGCGACAAGGACTGGCAGCAGGCGCAGCAACGAGAAATGACTGCTGCGCAAAAAGCGGCAGTCGACCAAGGAACTGCCGATCAGGCATCGGATGTAAAGGCTTCGCTCAAGTCCGACTGGGCCGAAGTCATCAACACGTTCAACGACCAGCTTGCGAAGTCTGGTCCTGAACTTAAGGCGATGGGCGACGCTGCTGCTGCGGCCGCTATCAATCTGCTGAAAGTCGCGGGACCTGAGGCAAAAGCAGTTGTGGATGCCCTTCAAGGTCCGCCAGTATCCCGCGCCGATGCAGCGAAACAGGGTGGAGTCGCTGGCGGGTTTGCTCGATTCGGCTATGGCCTCCGCGACCTGTTTTCCGGGAATGGCGGCACACAAACCGCCCCGACCTTGTTCAGCATGATTGACTCGCAATATTCGGTCGAATCGGGTCGCGGAAAGCACAACCTCTCGCCGAAAGGCGCGATGGGTCCGATGCAGTTCATGCCTGATGCCTGGAAGGATTGGGGGCATGGAGACGTCAACAATCTCGCTGATTCCCAAGATGCGGCGCGGCGCTACGACGCATTCCTGTTAAAGCGATATGGTGGTGATGTCAAGAAGGCGCTTGCCGCCTACAACTGGGGCATAGGCAATCTCGATAAGGACATAGCGAAAAACGGTTCGAACTGGGAATCTCATGCTCCACGGGAAACCCAGGACTATCTGGTCAAAATCCAGCAACTCCTGTTGCGCCAAGGCCAGAACGTCAACATCAACATCACGAACTCGACGGCTGCCAATGTGGCGACGTCCATGAACGCGGCTCCGCATTGATATGGCAAATCCTGCAGCAGCCGCGGCCTATGATTTGGCGTTCCAAATCTCACCCATCATCCTGGTCGGCGGAATCGCAGCAAATACGCTGGGCGGAATGCTGCCCATCATTGCGCTGACGGGGCAAGTTGCGAGTGCAGTACAAGGCGCGATCTCGAGCGGCAGCCTGAGTCTTGATGATACGTTCGCGCGCTACGTGCCCGTGCCAGGCTCGACGCTGGTAAGTCAGCAGGTTGCGACGTTTCCGTTCGCTAACCAAACGGTGGCAGCGAACTCGACGATTCAGAATCCGCTCGCCATCAGCTTGCGCATGATCGCGCCAGTGAAGGACACTGCGGGCTATTTGACCAAGACCGCCATCTGGAGCGCTCTTCAGAGTTCGATCGTGGCGCATAATGCGGCCGGCGGGACGTATGTGGTAGCCACTCCGGCGATGATCTATACAAATTGCCTGTTACTGGACATTGCCGACGCGACTGGCGGGAACACGAAGCAAACGCAAATCGAATATATTTGGTCCTTCACCAGACCCTTGATAACAGGCCAACAGGCCACCGCAGCGTACAACAGTCTCATGTCTAAGTTATCGTCTGGCGCTCAGGTTTCCGCGCCAACCGATCCGAGCACTTCGTTCTGGTCGAATCCTGCTGTAGCGGTTGGATCGGCGGCACAGAATGCACTCACTAACGTGGGTTCTATCGCGGGCGTGGTGAACCAATACCTGAGCGCACCGCTGTGAGCACGCTTATTCCGTTCACGCCGAACAACTCGGCGACGCCGCCCTTCTCCGTGCCGGTCACGCTGGACGGTGCAAGCTATCTGTGCAACGCGACCTGGAATATCGCTGGACAAAGATGGTACATGTCATTGACCGACAGTTCGGGCAATAACATCTGGACTGGTGCAATGGTCGGCTCGCCGCTGAACTTCAACATCTATCTGGCGCCGGGCGTGTTTCAAACGTCGACGATCCTTTACAGAGCCGATACGGGCAATATCGAAGTCAATCCATGAGCCGTTACTACGAACTCTCGCTCACGCCCGCTGGTGGTACAACGCCAACGCGCACATGGAGTTCGCATCCCAATGGGATCTATGATCCTGCGGCGCTACAGATCGAATACGACGCTCTGGTCGGCCCCTATGGCACGCCAAGCGGCGCCTCGACAATCACGATTCACGGCATTGCGCTGCAGGATCTGACGCAGCCGCAGCAGTTCGCGGGCATGACGCTCGAACTCAAGGCGGGCATGAAGGCAGGTTTGCCGCTTGTTAATCCCGCACAGGCCGGGACGATCCTGAAGGGCCAGGTGTTCCAGTGTTTCGGTAACTGGGAAGGTGTCGATCAGCGGCTGGATTTTGTCGTTATCCCGGGCGTCTACACGGTCGACAATCCGGGCAACTTCGTCCTGAACTGGCGCGCCGGTACGAGTCTGTCTGACGCATTGCTTCAGACGCTCGATGTGGCATATCCCAACACGCCGATAAGCATCAACATCAGCGGCAATCTCGTCCAGAACAACGACGAGATCCACATCTGCGATACGCTCGATCAGCTTGCTCAAGCGGTTGGCGATATCACGGAAGGCATCTTCGATAACCGGGTCAACATCGGCATTCAGGGCGGTAAAATAGTCGTCTGGGATAGTACCTATCAGCCATCACCGATTCAGCTAGCGTTCACGGATTTTGTTGGGCAGCCGACCTGGCTGGCAGTGAACACAATCCAGCTAAAAATGGTGGCGCGCGCCGATCTACAGATGGGCGGGATCGTGAGGATGCCGCAGGGCTACCAGAACCTCCCCGGTCTCGTTTCAACGACTGCGGGCGCCTACCCGTCAAGCATCAAGTATCAGACCACCTTCCAGAACAACTTCATCGTTCAGGAGCTGCGCCAGATCGGGAATTTCCGCTCGAATGACGCGGCGCAATGGGTAACGATCGCCAACTGCCTGCAGAATCCGAATGGCTGAGAATTACGCAAAACTATGGGTGCAGAAGAGCGCGAATAAACTCGCGATCAACCGCGCCCAGCAGGCCATTCAGAATACCGGCCGCGCCCTTCCTTGCCGTGTCGTCAAGGTGTCGGGGGCAATTGTCACCGTAGCCTTTGAAGTTCAGGATTCGCCCCAGGCTCTGCCTAATATCACGATTCCCAAGGCTGAAAGCCCATGGGTTCGGATGCCGACTCAGGTTGGAGACAAGGGCGTCACGATGCCGGCCGATGTCTATCTTGGCGGGGTCTCTGGCTTGGGTGGTGGCGTGGCAACGATGACTCGCCGCGGCAATCTCTCTGCGCTGGTCTTTGTGCCGGTCAGTAGTGCTTCGTCAGGGCCGATCGACCCGAATGCCGCGCAAGTGCAAGGTCCGGATGGAGTGATCCTTCAGACGACCGCCGGCACAACCTCTTCGATCGTGACGAATCAGAACGGTACGACGATCACGTTCGGCACGACGACATTCACCGTCAATGCGTCAGGCATCACCATGACGGTTGCCGGCCAGACGTTTGTGTTCAATGCGACTACGGCGACTTCGACTCTGCCGATCCATGCTCCAGAAGTGATCCTGCCGAATGGCGCTGTCAATACGCACTACCACGGTGGCGTGCAGACTGGCTTGGGCAGCACGGGGACGATGACTGGCTAGCGCTGGGAATAGGTTCCCTTGAGTCCGCCGTAACGATCCTCCCACATGCTGAATTTGTGGAAATAGTCGATGGTCCCGTTGCTCCAGCGAACGGTGATGTAGCAGTCTATTTTGTACAGGCCAGGCAAGTATTCATAAGCCGGCGTGCCGCCTTCCGTCTTGATCGAAGTAATGCGTGCGGCGTTCGGGCCGAGATCCAGAAGATAGGGGATGCTCGACATCTCCATATCGTGCGCGAGCGGAGCCTGACAGTTTTGCGGGACGCCAGATAGATCGACGGCATATGCTTGCATTGCCGCCACGGCCATAACGAGGCCAAGCGTAGTTTTGAGAATCACGGTTTCCCCTTCTTGATAGCAGTCACCCCGAACTCATCGGGATCGAATCGCGGACAAACGTCGCACATCTTGGTAACGCCCTCCGCCTGAATCTGGTCCGGTATGGATGTCGGATGGTCTCGCTGCGCGCGGAACCATTGCAGCATGTGCGTGCATGGGAATACATAGGTTCCGTCTTCTGCCTTCGCCTCGAAGTGCCGGAAGTGCATGTGGATGTGATCGAAGCGCCGATATGGCGCAAGCGGATCGAACGGATTGTCGATCAGCCTGAAGCAGTGCGCCCGGTAATCGCGGGATGCGCATGAGTCGGCAAAGCATTTCAGGACTGATTCAAGGTGAAGCGCGGGCTCCATCTCGCCGATGATCATCCGGCCCTGCGCGTAGAAGTGCGTTCCCTTCCAACCACGGACGTAATGGATCAAGTCCATCGCCTGATTGGCGCCCTCAAAGGTCGGCAAGAAGCCGGCCACATAGATTTTCATCGACTCGAGATCGCGCACGGCAAATAGAGGGGCGCGGCTCGCAACTTCGAATGCCCACGGAAAGGCCTCGGATCGGCTCCGCGCGAACAGTGCGAGCACGAGGTATTCGCGCGACAGGCGGCGCAGGTTTTCGTGCGTGAAGAATCCCGGTGGATGTGACATAGATTCAATAGGTAAAAAATGAAACGGACCTACGGGCGAATCACGAATCAGGATGGCTCGAAAACATGGGTGACCGTCACCACCGATGCGAACGGGAATGACTCGAACGTCTGGGTCACAACTCTCGCACAATGCCTGAAGCTGAATCTTGGGGAAAGCCCATTTTTCAGTAACCTGGGAATTCCGCAGTATCAAACGATCGTTACACAGGTTCTTCCGACCTTTTACCTGAATCAGATCCAGCAGTACTTCGCGCCTAACTTCGCATCGCTGACGATCAACCAGGTGCAGGGCGCTTTCCCGCCCGTCTACCAGGTCAAGGCCGTGGCCACAAATGGCGCTCTTCTGACGCCGTACGTCGATTCGTCGATTGTCGCGCCGCAACTCAACAACACGTTCATTCTTAATTCGTCGACACTCGGATGAAGCGCATATTCCTGCTCCTGCTGCTGCTCGCATCCGCCGCGGCAAATGCCCAGTTTATACCTGGCCAGATTCTGACGGCGCAAGAACTGAATAATCAGTTCGCGCTCTATGTGCCGATCACCGGGGCTACGTTGAGTGGCCCGCTGACCGTTCCAAATCTGACTGCCACCAATCTGACGGTCACGGGCACGGTTACTTTTCCAGCCGGGACGGTGACGCCAGCATCCCTGGCGGCTCAGGCCGCGAACACCGTGCTGGCGAATTTCACGGCGTCCAGCGCTAGCCCTGCCGCAGTTTCGGTGCCGAGTTGCAGCACGAGTTCGAGCGCGCTGAATTACACCTCTGGCACAGGCCTGAGTTGCAACACGGCCGTCAATGCCGCAACCCTTGGCGGCGCGACCTTCGCGGCTCCGGGTCCGGTCGGTTCGACGACCGCCTCAACTGGCGCGTTCACAACCCTCTCTGCGAATGGCGCGGTTAGCGGTACCGGCTTCAGCAACTATCTGGCCTCTCCGCCCGCTATCGGCGGTACCGCTGCGGCGGCCGGCACATTCACGACACTGAATTCGACTGGCGGTGCGCTGAATGGCTCCGTGGGAGCGACCACACCGAACACCGGATCGTTCACCGCGCTCGCCGCAAGCAGCACGGTCAGCGGCGCCGGTTTCACGAATTACTTTGCCTCGCCTCCTGCAATTGGCGGAACTGCGGCCAACACAGGCGCATTCACCAATCTGTCGTCGAGCGGGACAGTAAGTGGAACCGGGTTTTCGGCCTATCTTGCGTCCCCTCCTTCGATTGGGTCGACAACTGCTGGCACGGGTGCATTTACAACCCTATCGGCATCGAGCACGGTCAGCGGCAGCGGTTTCAGTACATATCTGGCTTCACCACCGGCTATCGGCAGCACCACGGCCAGCACCGGGCGATTTACCTCGATCACGGCAACGACTGGTGGCGCGAACATCACTGGCGGCTTGACCGTTGCATCTGGCGGCGAATCCATAACCGGCGGCCTGATTATTTCGTCGGGTGGCATCACGCCCGTCACTACTAGCGGCATTGTCGGCACGACGACCAACGATAGCGCCAACGCCGGGAGCTTTGGCGAGTATCAGACCGCCACCACCAGCACCACGTCAATGTCGAACAACGCGGGCGCGAACTGCGCCAGCGTTTCATTGACGGCTGGCGACTGGGATGTGTCGGGAACAGTCTCGTTCAATGCTGCCTCGACAACGACGGTCTCCGGCCTGGATCTCGGCATCAGCACGGCCTCGGCCACGCTTGGCGCTCTCGGCACAGCGAACAAGTACATCCTGACATTCACGAACGGCGCGACCAGCGATGTGCTCTCGACGCCGGTCGTGCGCGAAAGCCTGGCGGCAACGACCACCATCTATCTCGTCGGACTGGCGTCGTTCGGAACAAGCACGATGACTTGCGATGGATTCGTCCGTGCGCGGCGCGTTCGTTAAAAACCTTCTCGAATCCAATCAATGAGCACGCCCATCAGCCCGACGAGCATCCCGCTCAACATGACCATTGCGGGGCCGACTGCGACTCCGGTGGCGACGCTCTATTCGGCGCTGCTGACCTATGTCGCCAATCTGGTTCCGGGCTATACGAGCGGCCTTCCGGCATCCTTGATCGACGACATTAGCGGGACGGACGTCGGCGCCATGGTTGCCATTGATCAGGCTCGGGTCGACGCAATCAATTCGGTCTCGCCGTATGCCGCGACCCCGTTCCTTCTGGCGCAACTCGGGGCTCAGTTCGGGATTCCTCAGGGCGTGAGCGCGAACGGGAGCGTCTACGTCCAGTTCTCCGGCCCCGCTGGCTATGTCTTTCAGCCCGGATTCCTAGTAAGCGACGGTGCGAATCAATATTCCCTTCAGGATGGCGGAGTAATCCAGACTGGCGGGATGAGCCCCCTGCTCTATGCGGTAGCGACGAACAGCGGCACGTTTGCCATTCCGGCGAATACTGTCACGCAACTCGCCACGTCGGTGCCGAGCACCTACGCAGTCACCGTCACCAACCCTGAGGCCGGCGTCCCGGCGACGTCGGCAGAGGGCGTGCCTGCCTACCGCGCTCGAGTTCTGCAAGCCGGCCAGGTTGCCTCGACTGGCACGCCTGCTTACGTCAAGACCCTGTTGCAACAGATCACTGGCGTTCAGGCGCGGCTGGTTTCGATCAATCAACTGGGCGGCGGCTGGCAAATCGTTTGTGGCGGTGGCGATGCCTATGCAGTGGCAAATGCCATTCTTCAGGGCGTACCTGATATCGCTGCTCTACAGGGCTCGCAACTCGCCATCACCGGCATGTCCAACGCGAATCCGGTTGTCATCACGACGAACCTGAATCACGGGTATATCGCTGGCCAGACCGTTCCGGTAACGGGTGCAACGCCGAGCGCGTACAACCTGACCTATACAGTTGCCTCGGTCACGGCAACGACGATCACGACGACGACAAATGGATCGGGATTTGGTGCCTATGTGAGCGGCGCAACACTGTCGCCGAATCCGAGGAACGTCAGTGTTTCCCTATTCCATAATCCGAACACGTACTCGATTCTCTCGGTCAACCCGCCGCAGCAGACCGTCACCGTCGCCGTCCACTGGAACACGACTTTGCCCAGCTTCACGGGCGGGACTTCGGTCAACCAATTAGGTGCACCAGCGATCCAGTCATATATCAACAGTATCTATGCCGGGCAGCCGATCAATCTGCTTGAGATGAACGCAGTTTTTCAGAATGCAGTGTCGCCGGTGATCTCGGCCCCGAACATCACAACCTTGACATATGTCGTGACGATCAACGGCGTAGTGGCAAGTCCGACTGCGGGGACAAGCATCATCCCGAGCGATCCAGAGTCGTATTTTACCTGCTCAAATTCTGGCGTCACTGTGACACAAGGCTAGGCATGCAGACCGAATCGTTCGCGACGCTGCCGCTTCAGCAGACCATCCCCAGCTATTTGTATGCCCAGTACAGCGATGATCCGAATCTTCAGGCCTTTGTCGCGGGCTTCAATTCATTGTCCCAAGGATATTTGGATTGGTTCAAGTCCACGCCTCTAGGACTATACACATCGCCCAATATCACGGGCCCGCTGCTCGACTGGATCGGTAATGGCGTTTATGGGATTCCCCGACCAGTCCTCGCAACTCAGACTTCGTCGACGCGTGCTGGCTACAACGAATTTCCGTACAACGTTCCGCCTTACGACTACCTGAGCTTTTCATCGTCGGGAACCGCGCAACTCGCTTCTGACGATATTTACAAGCGGGCGATGACGTGGAATCTGTACCGCGGCGACGGGCAGCAGTTCACGATGGGATGGCTGAAAAATCGGATAAACCGGTTTCTGAACGGCGTCAATGGAACAGACTGGCCGGTATTGAATAACCCGCCCTCGATTACCGTTTCTGGCAATACGTTCACGATTTCAGTGTTCAACAACGCGCCCGGTATTGCCCTACAGCAACTGCTGTCCTCTCGAATTTTGGCATTCCCATTCCAGTACAACGTCGCCTTCAACGCAGTCAGTTTTCTGAATGACGGCGGCGTGTTGTGGATGACGTCGGCACTCAACTATCCGACAAGTCCCACCGGATTGTCCGCGGGAAGTGTCTGGTACGACGGTGGGACTGTTGCCGTAGTGCCCGGCGGTTCCGGCTCTGGCGCACCGGTCTATTTTGGCTCCATCACGGCCGCCGCATTGCTATCCCTTGGCGGCGGCGGACTGCCGACGAGCAACCCGCATAACGTCAATCAGCTCTGGAACAACACGGGGCTAATCTGTATTTCGGCAGGTTAAATGACCACTTTCATTTTCGCGAACAACGTCAACACGACGTTGGCTGGAAACGTGTCGACTTCAGCAACGTCGATTACGCTTTCCAGCACGGCAAATCTGCCCGCCTCAATTCCGGCCGGCTCCGTGCTGGCAATCACGCTCAATGACCAGGCTACTCGTGGTAACTACGAGGTCATTTATGCGACAGCGGTTACCGGGGCGACATTAAGTGGCCTGCTGAGAGCGCAGGAAGGCACTGCGGCGCTGGCATGGCTCACCGGAGACTTCGCGTTCAGCGGCCCGACTGCCGGACAGCAGGGTTCGTTTGGTCAACTCAGCGAGAACAATACCTGGACCGGGACCAACACGTTTGATGATGGTATCGCGGTTATTGGCAGCGCATCGGCGACGACCGGGTTTGTTGTCCCCAACAATGTCCCGTATCAGCTCACCTCGACAACCGGGCCATTTTCCTACGCCTACTGCACACCGGCCAATCAGATCGTGGTCGGAACTAATACCTTCCCGCTACTTCTCCAGAGTGCTAGCGGGGGAAGCGTATTCGGTCTTGGGCAGACGCAGCGGACAGTAAGCCTGAACTACAACACGGTTTATACAAATAACACGAATGCGCCAATCATGACTTCGTGCGCGACATCCTCAACTGGCGCGGGGTCGATCGGAATTTTCGTTGGTGGCGTTGAAGTTACAAACTCGACCGCGGGCGGGTCGGGAGTGGCCCTGTGCGTTTGGGCGGTTGTCTTTCCTGGCATCACATACCAGTACGTACCAACGGGCTCCGTATCTGGCACGGCCACATTCACCGAGTGGCGCTAAATGTCCAACATCTACGGCGCACTGCAGCCATTAACCGGCGCTGAAACCGTAACGGTTCAGCAGACCCAGAACGGCCAGATCGTGACATGCACGATGACGCTCTCTTCGCTTTCTTCGCTCCTTGGAACTTCCACGGAATGGGCTAAGAACCTCGATACCAACAAGCCTTCCACGCCGGGTGTCGTCTGGAACGACGCAGGCTCGATCTCCATCTCGTAAAAGACCAATGAAAAAACTTCTTGCTGCGGTGCTTTTTTCACCGTTGATGGCGCTCGCCCAGACTTACCCATCTCCGACGTTCAGCAGTCTGACACTGCAAAATCCGCTGACGGTTGCCAATGGCGGGACGGGCTCTAGTTCGTCTACCGGTTCGGGGGCACTCGTGCTTTCCAGCGGGCCGTCCATTGCCAATCTGACGATCACGGGATCGTTGACGGCGACCGGACTTGTCTCAACGTCGGCGCTGGCCGCGCAGGCTGCCAACACTGTTCTGGCGAATGTCACGGGTTCTGCTGCGTCGCCCACAGCGTTCGCAATGCCGAACTGCAATTCGAGCTCGAGCGCCCTGAATTTCACGGGTGGCACGGGCTGGACTTGCGGCACTGTTGCATCGGCTGGCGCCAATTCCAACATCACGAGTCTCAGCGGCCTGACGACTGCCATTCCGACGAACGCGGGTGGGCTTGGTGCGAATAATGGATCGGCATCTGGCGTTCCGGTGTTTTCAAGCGGCGCGGCAACGGTCACCGCAACAACTGGCACGGGTAGTCCGGTACTGGCTAACTCGCCGGCAATAACCGGAACGCCGACTCTGCCGACTGCGGCTGTGGGCACGAACACGACGCAGGCTGCGACCACGGCATTCGTCGCCAAGCGTGTCTGCGCGGACATTATGGATTACGGCGGCGACAATACCGGCGTCTCCAACAATGACACTGCATATACCAATGCAATCGCCGCAGCTCCCAATACGTCTACCGCAATTTGCGTCTACTTCCCGCCAGGCTTCTACGCCTTTGGATCGCAGGACACGTACACATACGCAGCCTCGTACGTCAGTGTATCCATCCAGGGTGCTGGCGCTGGAGTAACGACGCTTAGCTGGCCGGCGAACGGTGGCCTCAAGTTCGTTCTGAAGGATGGCACTGATTCGATCCATCTGAACGGATTCTCGATGGTTGGCGGCACCGTGGGAACGGGAACCGCAATTACGCTCAACACTGCTGCAACTGCGCTTGCATCTGCCGCTCTTTCCACGATCGAAAACATCGACATCCGCGGTGCCAACGGGTACTTCGGAACCCAGTATTTCAATCACGGCATCGACATCAACAGCGTATCGAATGTCAACATCAACAACGTCAATGCGGTCGGCCCGGGCACTCCCGCGGGCGTTGGACTGAACCTGAACGGCACAAGCAGCGTTCTGGGCATTGTCTACAACATCAGCAATTCCACCTTCGATCAGTGGAATGATGGCATCAACTATGGCCCTTACATTCAGGGCGTTCAGGTAACGAATTCGAATTTCACCAATAACAACGCGGGCATCTTCGTTCCGGCCAGCGAATCTGGCATCAATCAACTTTCCGTATCGAACAGCCAGTTCAACAATGTGCAGTACAACATCCTGGCAAATTCGGCGCTGCCGGATGTCATCATCACGGGGAATCTGTTCCTCGTGGACAACAGTTCTAGCGGGGTGAACCTTCAGGCTTCGTCGTACTTCAACATCACTGGCAATGCGTTCCAGCCGAACAGTGGATCGCCATCTAACGTATTTGGCGTGGTCGTCAATGGGTGGGCTGTCGGTGCAGGAATCATTACCGGCAACATGTTCTACAACCTGACGACCGGCATAGCTCTGCAATCGACATCCAAGAATGTGAACGTTCAGTCGAATGTCTACAATTCATGTTCGGCCAACACGTCCAATAGCGGGACAGGCAACGTTATCGGCGGCGGATCGCCTTGATCTATTAAACCGTTGAAGTGGGCGGCATTTCTCGTAGCCGCCTGACCACCAGTTTCCCGATCTGGATGCCGGGCTTCTCGATCCAGATGGAAACCAGATGGGCAAGAGCGAGGGCGACCGGGATCGTGACAAGCGCCAGCATCGCCGCGCGCACTGGCAATGGCTCCTCAAGATGAATGTGATTGAGCAACCTGACGCCCTCTTCGAGAAGCAGGGGATGAAGCAGATAGAATGAATAGCTCACATCACCGAGGAACTGGGCGGGACGTGCATTAAGGAATCGAATCGGGTTGGCTTGCAGGAAGCCGACGACCAGGAATGCACCAATCACCTGACCGTCTCGCGTATGCCAGGTGCGACCAAGAAACAAATCGGAGAGCAACAGCATGGTCAGCCCGAGGGCGAAGATCACCTTCGAGTCCCAGACCTTCTTCGGCACGCTCGGGACCACATATCCGAGGATGAATACCACCGGAAACATGGTGAATTCTGATCGGACGACCCCGACAAACGAGGGCACGCGCAGATAAAGGTAGACGTAGAAAATGAGCAGCCCGGCGATGAGAACGCGGCTTCTCGACGCCCACAGGATGAAGATCAGGATCGATCCAATGACCTCGACCTGAAGCGACCACAGAACGCCGTTTGCCGAGTTGTCATAGATGAACATGGCTCCGATCATCTGCTGGATGGTGATCGGCTCAAGTGCAAATGCGAAGGCTCCGGCGAAAATGGTCGCAGGCAACAACCGGAATGCGCGTTTGATCAGATAGGGATCGAGAGCAAGAGTTGGCGGCGCGCTTTCCCGTTCCAGGGAGCGACCCAAGACAAAGCCGCTAAGCGCGAAAAACAGCATGACAGCGGCATCGCCATTGAATGCGCTATGCCATAGACGAAGCACGATTTCGCCGGCACTCATAGATCCAAAGTCACGGACAGTAGACGCATAGATCGCAACGCCGCCGACCGTGGTCGCGCAATGCGCCAGCGCTACCGACAGCGCCGCCAGCCCGCGCGCGCCGTCCAGACTTCTGTTCCGGTCCATTTCCGTCTCTCTCGTTATTGATTCTTACAGGCAGATTCGATCGACTTGCGCCACGCAGCCTCGTCCTTCGATGCCGGGTTGCCAGCGCTATCAGCCATCCTTGCCTGAACGCACGCCTGCACGTCATGTGGTGCTTGCGGCGATTCAACCCGTGTCCAGTACCACACGCAGTAAGCGATGCCAGCGAACATCAGCAGCGTGCCAACGCCAGTCGCAAGCGCGCCGGTTTTATTCATTACCGCCTCTCTCGAATTCTTACGATTTGTGCCGCGGATTTTACACGAATAGCGTGGTTTGCCGCTTTCCGGCGGCAGGCATGCAAAACGCATAACTTGAATGCCCAGAACGGGCGAGACCAAACACAAGCCGCCTAGAGCGGCTTTTTTCATTTCTCGGGGTTCCATGGACACCAAAGACATGATCGAGATGCCCGAGCAGGACTTCCGGCGCGCAGTCGTCGAGCGATTTAACGCGCAGGGCGATGCGATACAGGAGAACACGACGCTTACCAAAACTGTTGCAGAGGACACGGCGTTTATCCGGTCGATCCTCGGTGACGTAGCGGCCGGCGCGCGGTTGCTATGTCGACTCGCCGCCGCGTGGAAATTCCTGCTGAGGCAGGTATTCATTCCGGTGGTGCTGCCGCTGGCCGGGCTCTGGACTCTGGCTCGCATTCTGAACCATGAAAGTTTGCCCGATTGGATGGCGGCCGGCATCAAACTGATTCTGGCGGTGCTATGACTCCCGCCAACTTCATCGCCGCGATCTCGCCGGCCGCAAAAATTTCGGCCCTGACGACCAAAATCCCAGCCGGCTTCACCGTCGCCCAGGCCGCACTTGAGTCCGCATGGGGCGCGCACTGCCCAGGCTTCAACCTGTTCGGCATCAAGGCAGATCCTTCGTGGAAAGGCCCGGTGACGTCGCAAGTGACCCATGAAGTGGTCAACGGTCAGACCATCGAGATCACGGCGAATTTCCGCGCCTATCCCGACTGGCTCGCGTCGATCAACGATCACGCGCAGTTCCTGTTGACGAACCCGCGGTATCAGCCAGCGTTCGCGTACACGACCGGCGCCCTGTTCGCTCAGGCAGTAGCTGCCGCAGGCTATGCGACCGATCCTCTCTACGCGCAAAAGATCACGTCGATCATCCGCGCGCACGGCTTGGCGTCGCTCGATATATCTGCCTGACGCATAAACGCAAAAAATTCGTCTCACGCATAACCGGCTCCGAGCCGGTTTTTTTACGCCCTCAGGATTTTCATGGCCACAGCACCCTCAGGTGTCGGGCAGTTCAGTTTCTGCCTAAAGCAGAACTCCGATACCACGCTCGCATGCGCCTGGACCAACAACGGGGCTCCGGTCGATCTGACTGGCTACCAGATGGCGCTGACCATTCGCGCATTCGTCAATAGCCCTATCGCCCTGCTCTCGCTCACAAGCTCCACCCAATCCGGCAGCCGGATCGTGATTGGCGGGAATACGGGCCTGTTCTCGATTGTCTTTGCGCATGCCGATACCGTGGGTCTGGTGGCAAATGGCTTGGCGACAAGCAATCCATTGACTGGCGGCCTCCCCATTTCCCAACTTGGCGTCTATGACCTGCAAACGATTGATCCGAGCGGGAATATCGGATACCCATTCGAAGGCCAGATTTCTCTTGATCCGCGGGTGACCTGATGAGCCAGATCGCAATCACGCTCAACAACGTCACGACCACGATCTCGGTCAGTTCTGTTGGCACAGCGCCGACGATGATCGGCTCCAACGGAACGACTGCGGGCCTAGGTGGCTCAGTCCCGACCCCAGCCGCCGACAAGCAGGGCGCATTTCTCCGCGGTGACGGAACGTGGTCGCTAGGGAATATCTCGGGCCTCACGTACGCCAACGGCCAACTCACCGGCTACACCGAAGACGGCATTGCCTACACCCTCGCCTACAACGGTGACGGCACGCTTCACACCATCACGGGTGGCGGCACTGTCGGCATGGTCTCCTACAACAACGGCTCGGTGACGGGCATCTCGTACACCTGAGGGCATATGGGCTTCCTTTCTCTCGTTGTCAATCTGCCGTCGAAACTGTTTCAGGGCGTCAGCAATACCCTGCTTGCTGCGGGTACGCCTAACCAGGTGAGCAGTGGCACGCTCCAGAACATCAACGATACCGTTCTACTCGCAACCGATACACTGGTCGGCATCGGCATCAGCCTGACCGGTACTCCGGTCGGCGCGTCGGTAATCATCGAGGCAACGCAGAACGGGTCAACCTGGGACGTACTGAAGGTCTATCCGAAGATCGCGGGCTCGGCTGGCACGACTTCGCCGCTGACAACTGCGGGCGACTACGGCGTCCACATTGGCACGTTCAAGCAGGTTCGC
The DNA here is from genome assembly GCA_036383775.1 of Paraburkholderia sp. Lineage (GTDB taxonomy): Bacteria > Pseudomonadota > Gammaproteobacteria > Burkholderiales > Burkholderiaceae > Paraburkholderia. Next base: position 49,107 of record DASVNP010000333.1, read on the forward strand.
GCGCGTCTGTCGGCGATCACGTCCGGATCGTTCTCGGTCACGCTCAATGGCACCGTTGCGCCTGATCACATGCCGGTGAAGAACGGCAATGCATCGGATCTGAATGCGACGGTAGTGTTCTCTGGCTCGACGGGCATCGACTATTCGGCCAACAAGCCGACCATTCCCGGCGTCGGTCAGCCGTTCAGCGGCGCAGCAGCACCGTATGCCAGTTACGTGCTGCTTACCACAATCCCGGCGAATCCGTTTCGCGCCAACGTGGAAATCCTCAACCCTAGCGGTGTGCAGCTGATTGCTGTGCTTGACGACGGCACTGTCACGGCAGGCAACCCGCCGAACAACGCCAGCATCGTGCCGCTTGGGCCGGGTTCGGTCGCTGGCGCGCAGGGTGGTGGATGGAACGATCAGACATTCAAGGGGCGCGTGCAGGTCTACGCGCCGGCGACGTCCTCAACCGCATTTGTTACTGCGAGGGCCACGTAAGATGACGGCGTCACTTCCTCCAGGCATTGGCCAGCTCTTTGCGGATGGACGCTATTCCCAGCAAAACGACTTGCCGGGCGTGAATGCCGCGCGTGCTGGCATTGATTGCACAGGCGCGACCGACCAGACGACTGCGCTTTACAACCTGCTGTTCCTCACGAAGAACGTTTATTTCACTGGCAACATCAAGGTGAATGGAACGGCCGGTGTTGGGTTTACGCCGCCTAGCGGATGCAAGCTGGCAGGAGTCAGGCCGACGTTCACGATGAACGGCACGGGAGGTGGAACATACAGCGGCGGCTCGCTGCTGACCGGATTCGTCAACCTCGCTGGGTGCTCGGGGATCCATCTTGCCGACTTCGGCATTAACAACCCGTCAGGCAACGGCGTCCAGGCGGTTGGTGGTTTTAGCGACATTTTGTGCGAGGGTTTGGTCACCAACACCGGCAACCACAACTACCTGTTTGAGCAATTCGACGCCGACAACATGGGAACGACGCAGCGCGGCGTTCGCATCCGCAGACCGGAAATGCACGGCGGTCCGAACGGGATGGCATTCAAATGCCGCGATGTGCTAGTCGAGAACGCGGTCGCGCACGATATTTCTGTGCAGTGCTACGTGGCAGTTTCGGACAACATCGAGGCAGCAGGGACATACAACCGCGCACAGAACGTCACGTTCATGAACTGCCGCGTAGGGCTTCGGTGCGCGCAGTATGGCGGCCGTGTCTACAGCCGCGACTGCTGGAGCACGACGAACGCCAATAACGTGCAGCCCGCGACGAACATCCGGTTCATCGGCGGCGACTATTCCCTTGCCGGCAATCACGGCATCATGATCGGCGATGAAGTGACGCTCGAGACGACGCCGCTTGCCGGGTCCGCTGCGGCCGGTCAAACGCGGATACCGTCTGACGTCATCATCGACACTAATTGCCAGAACAACGGCTGGAACGGCATTCGTATCGCGTCGTGCGGCAGCGTGCGGATTTGCGGAACTGTTGGTAACAACGGAACTGCCGGCACCGTGAACAGCGTCACCTACACGAACAACAACATCAGCGCTGACACGACGGGCAGTTTGCGGCAGGGCGGCTCTGCGGTGCAGGACTTGCAGATCAGTGCGGATCTTGTCGTGAAAGGGACTGCAGTCGGCATGGAAATACAGTCGCTGACCATTCCCGCCTCAACCGCGACGGTAAATGTTTCGGCGCGCGCGCAGGTCTACAAGACGAATAACACGGCTGCGTTCAACATCACGGCCGTGTCCGGGGCGATGCTCGGGCAGGAATTCTGGGTCGAGATCAACGACAACTTTTCGACGGTCCAGCTGGCTGCGAACACTCCTCAGTTTATGGGCGTGGGCACGATGGTCCGATACCGGTGCGTGGATACGTCCGGGACCATGCTGCTGATCGGCGCGTTTGAGCCGCTGGGCAAGACTGAGGTCAACCGGTCGTACAGCGCGACGTTCTCCTACAACGCCACGATCGGACAGCAGGCGCAGTTCGTCAACGTGACCGGGAATATCACGTCTATCAGCCTGTTCCAGCCGCTGGTGCCGCTCGCGCGAGACGGTTGGTCGCTGCGACTGGTCAACACGACGGCATCCGCTGTCAGCATCGGCTCGTGGGCTTCTGGAGCGAACGCCTTTCTGTTCCCCAGTGGCGTTTCGGCGCCGACCAGCATTCCTGCCAGCTCCACGCTGCTTGTCACGTTCTTCTGGACCGGCAAGTACATGCTGGCCAAACAGGCGATAACGTACGCCAACTAAAAACCGGCCCAACGTAATACGAGACATCACTCCAGACAAGATGGTGAATTGATATGGGATCTTCGTTGCCTCCGTTCAACCCGGCGGTGACTGGCGTCGTGGTCTCAAACATGGCCGCGCTACAGACACTCAATCCGGCAAGCTTTCCGGTTGTCACGACGAGAGGCTATTACAGTCCCGACGACGGTGGCGGAGGAACGTACGACCAGCTATCGGGTACGCCGACTGCGGATGGGGGCGCAATCATTGCGGCGAGTGGAGGGTATTACAAGCTGAGATACACCGATCGCATTCACGCGCTCAAGTACGGCGCGTATGGCGACAACACACGCGACGACAGCAACCCGCTCCAGGCATTGCAGGCTTACTGTAGCGCCAACAAACTGTGGATGGACCTGAGCGGCCCGTACACCTACCGCGTCACTAAACAGATAACGCTGCAGCAGCCCTGCCTATACGAAGGCGGCATGGCTGTTATCGCCCCGGACACCACAGTGCTGACGAGCGGTTTCGCCGTGAACTTCGTGGGCAATGGCAATACGACTCTGAATTCGGTACGCTCGGAGATCCGAAACCTGCATGTGTGGGGTCCGCAGTGGACGGGGAGCGGGTGGAGCTACTCCAGTACAAGCAACGTCGATGGATTCAGCATCACGGGCTCGACCACCTATGTTGGTGATGTGCGTTTTGACGGCATCGAAATTCTGGGCTTCCGGGACAACCTTGGTCTGGTGGGTCCGAACAACTACATCGTCCAGTTCCGCAATTTCAAGTTCGGCGGTGCGTGGCGAAACTGCATCAACAATGGCCTGACGACGAACGCGGGCGAGAAGATGTCGTTCATCGGCGGCACGGTCTTCAATAACATAAACAGTTCGCACACCGCGCTGGCGTTTAATGACACTGGCACCGCCAATGGCGACTTCTACTTTCATGACGTCAGCTTCGACTACAACGATAGTGACTTCAACATACAGACAACGCGGGCATGGCTGTACGGCTGTCACATGGAGAGCAACACCAACAACTCCAATGTGACGATGAACTTCGTCTCGGGCAACCCGTGGTCGGAATTTCGCATGTTCGGCGGCATGCTCATAACTGGCGGGGGTGTTCCATTCTTTACCGGCAACACCGAATCGGCTGGCGGCAAGTCCCAGTGGATCAACGTGCTGACCGGTACGGGCGGCCATTATCGAATCACGCTCGATTCGGTGTTGATGACGCTTAAGAGCGGGTCCGCAATCATCACGCCACAGGATCAGATTCTGGGTCAGGAGTCGATTCGCGGCCTGGCCGTCCAGTATTCGAATGCCTTTCTTCCGGCCGTCAACTACTACTCGTCGGCGGTAGTCAATGGCCGCTTCAACCAGCTTGGCGGAAACATCAACGGTTGGACGCTGGCCCCCGACGCAAACGGGGTATTCTCGTACGACAGCGCCACGACGGTCGGCAACTCGCGCTCGATGAAGTTTGTCTCGACCGTTGCCTCGACGTCGAACTCCCAGCAGATCCTGCCGTTCCGCGCCGGTGACAACATCCTGCTTCGCACGAACATCAAGATATCAAGCTATTCGGCGGGTAGCACGCGGGCGGTCCTGTACTTCTATGCTGGCGATGGCGTCACGCTGATCAGCACGTATATCCCGTTCAACAATGTATCGGGGACACAGGCTGCGCTCTCTGCCAACACCAGCGGATTCGCCAGCATTGGCGGAATTATTACTGCGCCCGCCGGGACCGGCAAGGTCGTGTTTTCCTGGGAGCAAACCGGGCTGATTGCCAACGCCTGGATAGGCGGAACCGACGCCTGGAAGATTTAACCGAAACCCCATCAACACAACCCGCTTCGGCGGGTTTCTTCGTTTACAGCCATGACTGACGTTACCCAAATCCACGAAGAGAAAGAAACGTTGACGGTCGACGTCAACATCCCGGGCCACGAGCCGCGCACGACCACTGCGCTGTTCAGCAAGAGCAAGGCGGCACTGAAAGCCTCCCAGCATCCGCCGCGCTGCTGGATCTGCGGCAGGACTGAAGCTGAACTCGGCGCACCGCTCGAGGCGCATCACAACGGCGTAGAGAGAAGCTTTGCTGAAGGCGAAATCGATTGGGATCGCGTGAAGGCTGATTTTCCGCATCACGACTGGTCAACTTTCGACCCTGCCAATCCATACACCTTCGTCGACGATATGAGCCCGACCGGCCAGGGTCTATTGCTTTGTAAGCAGCATCACACGGGCCGCGATTCGGGCATTCACAACCTCGCCTATCCGCTGTGGATTTTGCAGCGTTACCTCAAGGACGGCGCCCAGTTCTCGCCGACCGAAGTCATCCATCACGATCAAGTCTAGGAGCAAGCATGTACAAAGCACTTATCAGCGGCGGCCTGACCGTCAGTGCAGCCGACCTTATCCCCACCGTGGATTGGGCAATGGCCGGTTTCCATGGCGCACCGCCTGCAAATCTGTCGGGCCTCATTGCCGGAGCAATCGTGATGGGGATTCATGCTGGCTATAACTGGCTGGCCGCGCGCTCTGCTGCTAAACAAACCACCCCCACCGCCTAACCTCGCGCCTCAACCCTCCGGACCATACCTCCGGACCCTAAACCTCTGGAGTTGCCCATGAAGAAGCTGCTTCTCTGCGGCCTGGCTGCGCTCGCCCTTTTCGGTTGCACGACTCCCCAGCAAGCCACCGCAACAGCCGATCTTGCCAAGTTGCAAACAACCGTCGTCAATGGCTGCATGGTCGTCCAGCCCACGTTGGTCGCTGTCGCCGCAGTCGACCCGGTTGTCGCTTCGGCAGCCACGGCCAACGGCCTGTTCTGCGCAACCGCTGGCGCCATTACCGTGACATCGGTTCAATCGCTGATCTCGACCGGCATCCCGGCCATCGAAAAGGCAATCACCGCCTCGACTCTCATCCCGGCAAATCAGAAGCCGATCTTCATTGCGGCAATCGGTGTGTTTGAACTGACGTTGACGAATGCGCTGACAGTGTTCGGGCCGGTTGCAGTCGCAACGCCGGCATCCGCTCCGGTCGCCGCTTCGGCTCCGGTTGCGGCGTCGCAATGATGAAGATCGAAGAGCAGAAGCACGACAACGGCACGCGCTCAATGCTCTTTGAGTGCCCCGGATGCGACATGCTGCACGTCGTCTATGTCGAGAGCGGCGCCGGCGCCAATCTTCCGGTTTGGTCGTGGAACGGCAGTATGGACAAGCCAACGTTCAGGCCATCGGTACTCGTCACCTACCCGTGGGGCGCAGATCGAAAGGAATGCACCTGCCATAGCTTCATTACGGACGGGCGCATCGAATTCCTGCCCGACTGCACGCACAAGCTAGCCGGCCAAACGGTCGAGTTGCCGGAGGTCGAACCATGACTCCGCGCGATTTTGCTCTGCTGGCACAAGAGGCCTATACCGCTGCGCCCGACATCGGCAAAGCGGATAGCGCCTCGCGCGCCATCGTGCGCCAGACTGCGGCAGGCTTGGTCATCGCCTTCCGCGGTTCCGATAATGCCGATAGCTGGGAAACGGATTTCGATATCGAAACTGTCGATGTGGCGGGCGCGGGGAAATTTCACGCCGGTTTCTGGTCCGCATGGGAGGCCATCAAGGTTCCGGTGCTTGCCGCAATTGACGGGCAACCCGTCACGCTGGTCGGCCATTCACTCGGGGCCGCCCTGGCGATCGCCGCCGCACTCGACATGACGATATCCGGCAATCCGCCGGCTGCCGTTTTTGGGTTCGAACCGCCACGCGTGAGCCCGGATATGAGCGCGAGAGTGGCTCTGTCCAGGGTCGATGTGCGCCTGTACCGCAACGGGCTCGATATCGTACCAACCGTGCCGCTCGACTGGCGACATGCCGCCATGCTGATTCGGATCGGGAAGCCATCGCTGCCGTTTCCGAATACACTTGACCACCGTATTTCAGAGGTCATAGACGCGCTTCAGGTCGTCACCGGCTCCGGCGTTCCGGCTTAACGTTCTACTCCGTCCGAAGCACCTCTACATGCTTCGGACGCACCCCTCTCCTCTCGCTATTAGCGACGATCCCTAGGCCGCACTAGCGGCGCTTCAGTCAACAAATCCCCGCAACCATCAATAACGCCCCGGCCGTCAGTATCGGCAATATGGCATATCGCCATTGGCGCTGGGTCACGGCATAGATTGCGATGACCACCATCGGCGGCGCCAGCAATAACAGTGCGAGTTTCATCCCACCTCCCCAGCATAGCTGCATCAATACCGCGAGCATAGCGCTCGTCGGCCATCATAGTTGTATTCCTGTCCCAAAACCAGCGCGCAAGTGTTTGTTTACATTGATGTATCGCAGTGTGTTTTAGTGGTACTAAAACCATGCGAAATCAGTGCCTAACTTGTTGATTATAAATAAAATATCGGTGTTTATGCCAATCTTCTCCACTGAAACACGGGCCGGCGCCCGAACCGATCCGCCAACAAGCCGGCGATCGCCGCCCCGAGCACCATGCCAAAAAAACTCGCACTGGCAACCAGTCCCGCTGTTGCGGTGGAAAGCCCAAATTCCGTTTTGATCGAACCGAGCACGAAGGTCATGGTGCCAAGATCGACGGAATCGAAAAAGAATGCGATGGCAATGATGATGAAAATGGTCCGGTGATAACCGGAAAACGGCAGTCGTTCGAGTCGGGCGGCGGCACTTGCGCGTGGCTGAAAAGCGGTGGTCATGGCATCCCCTGGTTGATGCGGCGGCGGCCGCGTGGGTATTGCGGTCTTGCGCGCTACGGCCGCAGACGTGCGCGCGCAGCTCCGGCAATGCGCGCGAGCGTCTCCGCGCTTAACCGTGCGGCAATTTTTTCTACATATTCGTGATGGCGCGCCTGCAGCGGCGCTCCGAGTTGCTGCGCGAGCAGATAGCGGATCAGCGCGATACGCCGGTGGCGCAGTCCGATGCTCTGATCGAGCAGCGCGAGTGCGGCCTGAGCGTCGCCCTCGCGGCACGCGCGCTCCGTCAGACGGGCTGTGGCGACGCGTGTCGACGTCATGTCAGTGAAGTGACGCGCAGCGAGAGCGGTGAGCGATCCATGGGCGCACCGCTCGCCTCGCCTTACGACATCAGCGGCTCGGCCGCGTCGAGCATCATCTTGACGAAGTAGTCCGCAAAACTGCGGCGCACGACGATCTCGAAACTCTCCGCGCCGGTGGGCAGCAAGGTGATCGACGCCTTGAAATAGTGGCTCTGCGCGCACTGCCCCTCGCCGAACAGCTTGGGATGCAGATCGAGCGGGCAACCACGCGACAGCACGTCACGCGTGCGTGTTCCGCTGATTTCGAGCACCGTATACCCGCTGCCGATATCCACCGCCGACGCGAACACGCCCGCAAACGCTGCACCGAGTTTCGCCTGCAACGGCGCGGTACGCGCCGCGTCGTGCGCGGTGGCCGAGCGCGCCAGCCACTCGTCCGGACCGAGCCACAGCATGTCGTAGCCATTGCCTCGCGCAACGGTGTTCGCCTTCTCAGGCGGGCGGCAGCCGAGCACGCTTTCCACCGCGCGCACGAACGCCGCGTCACGCGTGTCGCCGCGCACGTTCACGAGTTCCAGAAACGGCCGCTCGCTCAACCTGAACGCCGCGGATACCGTGGCCTGATGCTTCTTCAGCAGCCCATCCGCGCCCACCAGCGGCGACTCCTGCCACACGCCGGTTTGCTTGCCGACAGCGCGATCCACCACCGACGCCCCTCTCGTTTCATTCCACATGTTGACGTGCTCCTTCGCTGTCGTAGAACACCGAGCTGGTGATCTTCGCCGCAATCTGTTTGCCGCTCGCAAGCGGAATCGTGACCGTTTCGCCCATCTTGTCGAGACCGCCCTTCACCACCGCCATCGCAATCGAGCGTTTCAGGATCGGGCTGTAATAGCTCGACGTGACGTGCCCGAGCATCGGCGCCGTATCGCCCTGGAATGGACCGGCGACGATCTGCGAGCCCTCGGGTATCACGAACGTCGGGTCCTCCGGCAGCAAGCCGACCAGTTGCTTGCGCCCCGCCTTCGCCGTGTCCGAACGCGTCAGCGAACGCTTGCCGAGAAAGTCCTTCGACTTGGCGACGAGCCCGCCCATGCCGAGGTCGTACGGCGTCATCGAGCCGTCCGTATCCTGGCCGACGATGATGTAGCCCTTCTCCGCGCGCAGCACGTGCATGGTTTCGGTGCCGTACGGCGTGATGTCGAATTCCGCGCCCGCGGCCATCAGCGCTTCCCATACCGCGCGCCCGACGTTGGCCGGCACGTTCACTTCATAGGCAAGCTCGCCCGAAAAGCTGATGCGCATCACACGCGAGGCCGCCCCGGCCACCGTGCCTTCGCGATAGCTCATGAACGGGAACGCCGCGTTCGCGAAGTCGATGTCGTGGCAGACCTTCTGCAGCACCTTGCGGCTGTTCGGTCCTACCACGGCGAACGTCGCCCAATGATCCGTGACCGACGCGAGCCGCACGCGCATATCCGGCCATTCCGTCTGCAGCCAGCGTTCGAGCCACGTCAGCACACGCGCCGCGCCGCCGGTGGTGGTGGTCATCATGTAGTGCTGATCGGCGAGGCGCACGGTCACGCCGTCGTCGAAGATCATGCCGTTTTCGTCCAGCATCAGACCGTAGCGACACTTGCCGACTTCGAGCTTGCTCCACGGATTCGTGTAGACCCAGTTCAGCAGCTTCGCCGAATCAGGGCCCTGAATGTCGATCTTGCCGAGCGTCGAGGCGTCGAGAATGCCGACGCTCGTGCGCACCGCGAGCGACTCGCGCGCCACCGCCGCATGCATGTCCTCGCCCGCTTTCGGGAAGTACCATGGACGCTTCCAATTGCCGACGTCCTCGAAGGCCGCGCCGTTTTCCACGTGCCATTCGTGCACCGCCGTCTTGCGCACCGGGTCGAGGAACTCGCCAAGTTCGCGGCCGGCAAACGTGCCGAACGTGACCGGCGTGTAGTTCGGCCGGAACGTCGTCGTGCCGGTCTCGGGAATCGTCTTGCCGAGCGCCTGCGCGAGAATCGCCATGCCGTTGATGTTGCCGAGCTTGCCCTGGTCGGTGCCGAAACCCATGGCCGTATAACGCTTGACGTGCTCGACCGATTCGAACCCTTCGCGCGCCGCAAGGAAAATATCCGCGGCGGACACGTCGTTCTGGAAGTCGACGAACTGCTTCGGTCCGCGCGTGGCCAGTTCGCGGCCGCCGACCAGCCACAGCGGCAGCATTTTCGCTTCCGTTACCTCGGCCACCTGCACCGGATTCGGCCGCGCCACGATATAGCCCGCCGCGCGCGCCGCTTCGCCGCCGGCATCGACCGCAAAGCGGATGCCCCGGCTCAGCGCGAAATCACCCGCGCAGGCGCCGACGCTCGTTTCCGCCTGCATCGCCTTGCCCGGCACGAAGCAGGCTTTCTCGTCATGCCAATGCGCCTTGCCGCCCGATTGCGCGAACAGATGCAGCACAGGACTCCAGCCGCCGGACATGGCGAGCAGATCGCACGGCAGTTCGCCCTGCTTCGCCCCGACCTGTCCGTTCGAATACGACGCCACCTCGACCGAGGCGACCCGCAGCTTGCCGTGCGCCACCGTGACCACTGCGCCGTTCATCACCTTCACGCCATAGCGACGCGCGAGCGCGGGCAGCGTGCCTTTCGATTCGCCCGCACGCGGATCGATCAGCGTGACCTGCGCGCCGGCCGCCTTCAGATCGAGCGCGCATTGATAGCCGTCGTCGTTGTTGGTGAACACCACGGCGTTACGGCCCGGCAACACCGCATAGCGATGCAGATAGGTCGACACGGCCGAGGCCAGCATCACGCCCGGCAGATCGTTGTTGCCGAACACAATGGGCCGCTCATGCGCGCCGGTGGCGAGAATCACGCGCTTCGCGCGGATCTTCCACATCAGTTCGCGCGTGCCCTTGCGTTGCGACACCGGCAGATGCTCGGTGAGCCGCTGCGTCACGGTCACGAGGTTGTGGTCCTGATAACCGAACGCGGTGCTGCGGCACAGGATCTTCACGTCGGGCATCTGGCGCAGTTCGTCTTCGATCTTGTGCACCCATTGCAGCGCGGGCTTGCCGTCGATCTCCGCGCGGCACGACAGCAACGAGCCGCCGAGTTCCGGCTGATCGTCCACTAGCGTCACGCGCGCGCCGGACAAGGCAGCCGCATGCGCGGCCGCGAGGCCGGTCGGGCCGCCGCCCACCACCAGCACGTCGCAGTGCGCAAAGCACTTGTCGTAGCGGTCCGCGTCTTTCTGCTCAGGCGCCTTGCCGAGACCGGCGGCGTCGCGGATTACTTCTTCATACTTGGGCCAGAACTTGCGCGGCCACATGAAGGTCTTGTAGTAGAAACCCGCCGGAATGAAGCGCGCGAATTTCTGGTTGACCGCCATGCGGTCTTTCTCGATGCTCGGCTTCGCGTTCACGCTGCTGGCGACGAGCCCCTGGTACAGCTCCACTTCGGTCGCGCGCGCGTTCGGCACCGTGTAAGCGCCGGTTTCGAGCTGCACGACGGCATTCGGCTCTTCCACACCGGCGGTCACGATGCCGCGCGGCCGGTGGTACTTCCAGCTGCGCGCGACGAAATGCTCGCCATTCGCGAGCAGCGCCGAGGCCAGCGTGTCGCCCTGATAGCCCTGGTACTGGCGGCCGTTGAACGTGAACGTCAGCGGCATGGCGCGATTGATGCGCCCGCCATTGGGGAGTCGGTCTTTCTGGCTCATTGCGTCTTGCCCTCTTGTGCCTTGCCCTCGTTGCTGTCCATGGCGAGGAGCGGTCGCTCGAACGTCTCGTAGCCCTGGATCTCGTAGCTCACCGTGTCACGCTGCGCCTTGAACCAGCGGCGGCAGCCTTGCGTGTGCATCCATTGCTCGTGGTGCACGCCGCGCGGGTTCTTGCGCATGAACAGGTAGTCGCCCCATTCCTTGTCGGTAAGTTTCTCGGTATCGAGCGGACGGGCGATGTCCGCTTCGCCGCCGCAGGAAAATTCGGTTTCGGCGCGTGGCCCGCACCATGGGCATTCGATCAGCAGCATGTGGTTCTCCAGGGTGTGGGATCAGTGAGCAACGGCGGCTGCGCCGTGCTCGTCGATCAGGTGGCCGGTATAGAAACGCTCCAGCGAGAACGGCGCGTTCAGCGGATGCGGCTCGTCCTTCGCGATGGTGTACGCATAGGCCCACCCCGAACCCGGCGTCGCCTTGAAGCCGCCCGTGCCCCAGCCGCAGTTGAAATAAAGCCCCTTCACGTCGGTCTTGCTGATGATCGGGCAGGCGTCCGGCGACACGTCCACGATGCCACCCCACTGGCGATTCATCCGCACCCGCGAGAACACCGGGAACATTTCGACAATCGCTTCGAGCGTGCCTTCGATAATGTGGAAACTGCCGCGCTGGCCAAAACCCGTGTACTGATCGACGCCCGCGCCGATCACCAGATCGCCCTTGTCGGACTGGCTGATGTACGCGTGCACCGCGTTCGACATCACCACGGTGTTGACCACCGGCTTGATCGGCTCCGACACCAGAGCCTGCAACGGGTGGCTCTCCAGCGGCAACCGTACGCCGGCCATATCGGCGAGCGTCGAGGTATTGCCCGCGGCCACGATCGCGACTTTCTTCGCCTTGATGAAACCCTTGGTGGTATCCACCCCGGTTACCTGGCTGCCGTCGCGGCGAATGCCGGTGACCTGGCAGTTCTGCACGATATCCACGCCGGCCTGATCCGCGCCGCGCGCAAAGCCCCAGGCCACCGCATCGTGACGCGCCACGCCGCCGCGCCGCTGGATCGACGCGCCGAGCACCGGATAACGGCTGTTCAGATTGATGGTCGGCTCGATTTCCTTGATCTGCGCGGGCGTGAGGAATTCGGCGTCGACCCCGTTCAGGCGGTTCGCGTTCACGCGGCGCTCCGTATCGCGCACGTCCTGCAGTGTGTGGGCGAGATTCATCACGCCGCGCTGGCTGAACATCACGTTGTAGTTCAGGTCTTGCGAGAGGCCTTCCCACAGTTTCATGGCCTTTTCGTACAGCGCGGCCGACTCGTCCCACAGATAGTTCGAGCGGACAATGGTCGTATTGCGCGCCGTATTGCCGCCGCCGATCCAGCCCTTCTCCAGCACGGCGATATTGCGCACGCCGTGCTCCTTCGCGAGGTAATACGCAGTGGCGAGGCCATGCCCGCCGCCGCCGACGATCACAACGTCGTATTCACGTTTGGGCTCGGGGCTCTTCCACTGCCGCTCCCAGTTCTCGTGATACGACATCCCGTTGCGCAGGAGGCTGAATATCGAATAGCGGCTCATCGTGGGTCCTTGTTGGTGCTGTCTTGACTGGTGCTTCGTGACTGTTTCAATGCGCGGTTCAAAGCGGGTTCAACATTCGATGACGTTCACGGCCAACCCGCCGCGCGACGTCTCCTTATATTTGGTCTTCATGTCGGCGCCGGTTTCGCGCATGGTCTTGATCACGTTGTCGAGCGAGACGTAATGCTGGCCGTCGCCCTTCATCGCCATGCGCGCGGCGTTCAGTGCCTTGATCGCGCCCATCGCATTGCGCTCGATGCAGGGAATCTGCACGAGTCCGCCCACCGGGTCGCAAGTCATGCCGAGGTTATGTTCCATGCCAATTTCGGCGGCGTTCTCGACTTGCGTCGGCGTGCCGCCCATCACGGCGGCGAGCGCCGCCGCGGCCATCGAGCAGGCCACGCCCACTTCACCCTGGCAGCCTACTTCGGCGCCGGAGATGGACGCGGTTTCCTTGTAGATGATGCCGATCGCGGCGGCCGTCAGCAGAAACTCGACGATGCCCGCGTCGTTCGATGCATGCATGAACTTCACGTAGTAGTGCAGCACCGCCGGAATCACGCCGGCTGCGCCGTTGGTCGGCGCCGTGACTACGCGCCCGCCGGCGGCGTTTTCTTCGTTCACGGCCATCGCGTACAGATTGACCCAGTCGAGCATGGAGAGCGGATCGCGCAGCGACTCTTCCGAGCGATCACGCAATTGCCCGCACAGATCCGCGGCGCGGCGCTTCACGTGCATCGGCCCGGGCAGCTCGCCGCGCTCCTTGCAGCCACGTTCGACGCAGGCGGCCATGGTGCGCCAGATAGCCAGCAGCCCACTGCGCACTTCCGCTTCGGGGCGCGTCGCGCATTCGTTGCGCAGGGTGACTTGGGCGATCGACAGCCCGGTTTCGCGGCACACGCGCATCAGATCGTCGCCGGTGCGAAACGGATACGGCACTTCCGCGGCGGCGCGCACGCCGTTCACGCGGTCGCCTTCACGATTCACGACGAAGCCGCCGCCAATCGAGTAATACTCTTTCTCCACCAGCAGCTGGCCGTTTTCGTCGAAGGCCTGAAAGCGCATGCCGTTCGGATGCACGACGTTCGAACCCGGCGCACCTGGCATCAGCTTGCGGAAGAAGCCGAGGTGCTCGCGCTCCTCGAAGCGGATGGGATGCTTGCCGAGCAGCACCAGTTGCTTCGTCGCACGAATGGTCTGCAAACGCGGGCCGATCAGGTCGGGATCGATCAGATCGGGAAGATTGCCCTCGAGTCCGAGCAGCACCGCCTTGTCGGTGCCGTGACCTTTGCCGGTCGCGCCGAGCGAGCCAAACAGCTCGATCTTCACGCTGCGCACGAAGCCCAGCAGATTGGCGTCTTCGACATGCGAGACGAAGCGGCACGCAGCGATCATCGGCCCGACCGTGTGCGAGCTTGAAGGTCCGATACCGATCTTGAACAGATCGAAGACGCTGACGTTCATGGCTTGTCCTGTACGTTGCGATGCTTGGGTGGATTTGCCTCTATTGCACCGCACGTCAATTTGAACCGATAGAATAAAACCGGCATGGCAGTGGGATAGTGGCGTCAAGCAGGCCGCCTGCAAAGCGGCGCGGCGCATTTGCGATGAGTTCTGACGCATTTGCGACAGGCGCGCGAGTGGCGGCTGGCGATGCTGGCAATACTCGCCCGGCAGCCGCCCGGCAGCCACCAGAAGGCGCTCCGCGCGGCGCGTCCGGTTCCCGGTGCTATGCTTGATCCAACTCTTTTTCGCTGCTGGCCGCCTGCATGAATTCCGCTGAAACGCTCCCCCTTCAATCCATCGACGGCACCCCGAAGCAGCGCATCCGCTTCGGCATCATCCTGCTGCCGAACTTCACGCTGACGGCGTTTTCCGGGTTCGTCGACCTGCTGCGCCTGTCCGCGGATGAAGGCGATTTCAGCAAGCCCGTGCGCTGTTCGTGGAGCGTGATAGGGGAAACCCTCGCTCCAGTGCGCGCGAGTTGCGGCATCCAGATCACGCCGTGGGAAACCTTCGAGAACGCCGAACCGTTCGATTACGTGGTCGTGGTGGGCGGCCTGCTGCACTCCGGGCCCGCTGCAAGCGACGCAACGCTTGCCTTCATCCGCCGTGCCGCAGCCACCGATGCGACGCTCGTCGGCATGTGCACCGGCGTGTTCTCGCTAATGCGCGCGGGCGTGCTGGAAGGCCATCGCATCTGCGTGAGCTGGTTTCACTACTGGGATTTCATCGAGCGCTTTCCGTCGGTGAACGAGGAAGCGCTGGTTGCCGACCGGCTGTTCGTGATCGACCGGCGGCGTATCACGTGCTCTGGCGGGCGCGCGTCGATCGACGTGGCCGCGGCGATCCTGCTGCGCCATTTCGAAACCGCCACGGTGCAGAAGGCGCTGCGCATTCTGCTGGTAGACGACATGCAGAAAGGTAACGCGCCGCAGCCACATCCGCCGGGGCTTGCACCCGCCACGCATCCGAAGGTGAAGCGCGCGATCCTGTTGATGGAGCAGCACGTGGGCCGCTCGCTCCCGCTCGATGAACTGGCGCGCAAGCTCGACCTGTCGCCACGCCAGCTGGAAAGGCTCTTCAAGGCGGAAACCGGCAAGGCGCCGCAGGCCTACGCAAAGCAGGTGCGTTTGCGCACCGCCGCGTGGCTGCTCACGAGTTCGGATAAAACGGTGGCGGATATTGCGTCGAGTTGCGGCTTCTCCGATGCCTCGCACCTGGGCCGCGAATTCCGCAAGCAGTTCGGCCTGCCGCCGATGATGTACCGCGAGCAGCGCGGCACATCCGCCGAGGCCGGCGACGGCGCCGGCTACGACGAGACCTTCCCGGGGCGGGCGCAGGCGATCTCTCCGGCAATCTGAATGCGGGCAGTGCAAGCCCGCGTTTCGAGGTTGTTACGCCGCACTTCTCGCGCCACTCACGCGGCGCGAGAACCCGCTCATCACTTCCCGGCTACATAGGCCTTCACAGCCGTCAAACCGTCCTTGCCGTCGAAGGTCTTCACGCCTGCGAGCCACTTGTTGAGCACCGCGGGATTCGCCTTCAGCCACTCGCGCGCGGCCGTGTTCGGATCGGTCTTGTTCATGATCGGCAGCATCACGTGATTCTCGATGTCGGTCGTGAACTGCAGGTTCGACACCAGCTTCGCGACGTTCGGGCAGCGCGCCGAGTAGTCGGTCGGCGTGACCGTCAGCACTTTGGCTTCGCCGTAGTTCGGGCCGAACACATCGTCGCCGCCGGACAGATAATCGATCTTCATCTGCACGTTCATCGGATGCGGTTCCCAGCCCAGGAACACGATCGGCTTTTTCTCGCGGATCGCCCGGTTCACCTCGACCAGCATGCCCGCCTCGCTCGACTCCACCAGCTTGAACTTGCCGAGCCCGAACTGATTGCTGTCGATCATCTTCTTGATCAACGCATTGCCGTCGTTACCCGGTTCGATCCCGTAGATCTTGCCGTCGAGCTTGTCGTAGTTCTTCGCGATGTCGGAGAACGTCTTGATGCCGGCCTGATAAGCATAGTCGGGCACCGCCAGTGTGTATTTGGCACCGGTCAGATTCGGCGTGGGCAGCACGGTGAGCTGCCCGGCCTTTTTGAACGGATCGATCATCGGGTCCATCGTCGGCGACCAGTAGCCGAGGAACACGTCGATCTGCTTGCTCTTCACGCCTGCAAAAGTGATCGGCACCGAGGCGATCGTCTTGGTCGGCTTGTAGCCGAGCCCTTCGAGCACCGTCGACGCAAGGCCGGTGGTCGCCGCAATATCGGTCCAGCCGACGTCGGCGAAACGGACGTCGCGGCAGGTGGCGGGTTCGGCAGCAACGACGGACGACACAGACAGCGCGCACAACGATGCAACCCACAAACGTTTCATGGCGATCCCTCAGAGTGATTAATGTTCGACTGGTTGGGTGAAGCGAATTTTTTTATGTTGCCGCCGCTGTATACGACCCGACCCTCGCCTTACGCGGACAAGCGCCGCTCGACGCTCGGCGCATGGCCGAACTGTGCACGGTAGGCCTTGCTGAAATGACACGGCGAATGAAAGCCGCACACGGCCGTCACCCGCGCAATCGATGCATCCGTATTGCGCAGCAGTTCACGCGCGCGGCGCAAACGCAGCGTCAGGTAATAGTGCGTGGGCGACACGCTCAGGAACATCTTGAACATCCGCTGCAAATGACGTTGCGACAGTTGCACGAGCCGCGCAAGTTCGTCGAGCGAGAGCGGCTCCTCGATATTCGCCTCCATCAGCCGCACCACCTCGATCAGTTCCGCGCGCGAGAAGCCGACCCGTGCGTCCACTGGAATATGCTGGTAGTCCGTCGAACCGCGAATCCGCTCCACGATGAATTGTTCGGATACCTGAGCAGAGACGGCACTGCCCAGCCGCATGCCGACAAGGTTCAGCATCAGGTCGAGCGGCGCGGTGCCGCCGGTGCAAGTCATCCGGTCACGGTCGATCACGAACAGCTCGTCGGCGAAACGGACATCGGGGTAGCGCTGATGCAGCGGCGACATGTCTTCCCAATGCACCGTGCAGCGGTAACCATCGAGCAGACCCGCCGCGAGCAGCGCATACGGCCCCGTACAGATGCCGCCAAGCGGAATCCCCTGGGCAGCCACCTCGCGCAGCAACGCGATCACCGTGTCGTCCACGTAATCGCGCACATGCCAGCCGGCGCAGACGAACAGCACATCCGGCAGGCCGGCTTCGGCGAGCGTCGTGGTGGGCTTCACCGTGATGCCGTTGCTCGCGCGCGCCGGCTCGCCGTCCGGCGTGATCACCGACCATTTATAGTGCTGCGCGCGGCCCACGTAATTGGCCATGCGCAACACCTCGACCGCGCTGGTGAAGGCGATCATCGAAAAATTCGGCAGCGTCAGGAAACCGACGTGCGCCAGCCCGGACAGCGGCGAACCGGCGTGAGGGTCAGGCTGCGGCGTGAGCGCGTCGCGCTTCATGGGCGGCTCAGCCGTGTTGCGCCGCCGGCGCGCGGCGCACCTTCATGGCATTGCGCAAGCCCGACAGCAGCGGCGCGCGCGCGGTGCCCGGCGAGCGGCCGAAACTCTCCGTGATGCGGTCGAGAATAATCGCCAGCATCACCACCGAGAGGCCGCTTTCGAAACCGAGTCCGATATCGAGCCGTTGAATACTGGCCAGCACGTCGTTGCCGAGACCGCCCGCGCCCACCATCGAGGCGATGATCACCATCGAGAGCGCCATCATGATGGTCTGGTTCACGCCCGTCATGATCGACGGCAACGCATTCGGAAACTGCACCTTGTAGAGCAGCTGCAGTGGCGTGCAGCCGAACGCCTGCCCTGCCTCGACGATTTCACGGTTCACATGCTTGATGCCGAGCGACGTGAGACGCACCGCGGGCGGCATGGCGAAAATCACCGTGGAGAGAATCCCCGGAACGCGGCCGAGACCGAACAGCATCGCCGCCGGAATCAGGTAGACAAAGGCCGGCATGGTCTGCATCAGATCGAGCACGGGGCGCACCATCATTTCGACGGTGCGGCTCTTCGCGGTCCAGATGCCGAGCGGCACGCCGAGCAACAGGCTGATCAAGGTCGACGACAATGTGAGGCCGAGCGTGATCACCATCTGGTCCCAGAAGCCGGTGCCGTAAATCAGCAGCAGCGCCGCCAGCGTGAACAGCGCGAACCGCAGGCCCACCCGCCACAAGCCAACGCCGACGAAAAACGCCATAAGTGCCCACATCGGCACCGCTTGCAGGCCATGCTCGATCAGCGCGGCAAAGTTTTCAATAACTTTGCCGATGGAGTCGAACGTTTTTGCGTCGTGGTCGAGCAGGTAGTGAACGCCGTGATCGACCCAGGCGCCAAGAGGAATGATTTCAGACATGGGAGCTCCGATGGCGCGTGAGAACGTTCAGCACGTTCGTCTTGTTGACCGAACCACAGTAAGAACCGTCCGCCTCGACCACCGGCAGCGGCGCACGGCTCGCCACCACGCGTTCGACAACGTCGTCGAGCGGCGTGGTACGGCGGATGCATTCGATCTGGTTGAGCTGCGGCGAGGCGCTGCCCATCGCATCGCGGCACACGAAGCCGCGGAACTTGCGCTCGCTGTCGAGCACGAACGCATATTCGGCGCTGCCGTTGAGCGTGGCGGCCACGCTCGAGGCGTCGATCTGCGGCGAGTGCTGCATGAGCGGCACGGCGTCGGTCTGCATCAGATCGCCGGCGGTCAGATAACGGCTCGTGTCGATGCCTTCGAAGAAGGCCCGCACGTAATCGTCAGCGGGATTCGTGATGATCTGCTGCGGCGTGCCGACCTGGACCACCCGGCCGCCCTCCATGATCGCAATGCGCGTGCCGATGCGCATGGCCTCTTCGAGATCGTGCGAGACGAACAGGATGGTGCGCTGCTGCTCGCGTTGCAGATCGAGCAGCACGTTCTGCATTTCCTTGCGCTTGAGCGGGTCGAGCGCGGAGAACGCTTCGTCCATGATCATCAGCGACGGGTTGACCGCCAGCGCCCGCGCGAGACCCACGCGCTGCTGCATGCCGCCGGAGAGCTGCGCGGGCAGCTTCTCCGCGAACGGCGCGAGGCCGACCTGCTCGAGCACGGTCATCGCACGCTTTTCGCGCTCCTTGCGTCCCATGCCCGCCACTTCGAGCCCGAACGCTGCATTGGAGAGCACGGTTCGCTGCGGCATCAGCGCGAAGGACTGGAACACCATGCTCATGTCCTTGCGGCGCAGCGCCGTCAGTTCGGCGCGCGGCACGCTGGCCACGTCGCGGCCGTCGATCAGCACCTTGCCGGCCGTCGGCTCCACGAGCCGGTTGATCAGACGAATCAGCGTCGATTTGCCGGAACCGGACAGGCCCATCAGCACGAAGATCTCGCCTTCCTGGACTTCGAACGACACGTTGTGCACGCCGACAATCTGACCGGTGCGCGCGAACACTTCTTCTTTTGTCGCGCCACCGGCCAGCATGCCGAGCGCCTGTTTCGGACTGGTGCCGAACACCTTGCACAGCCCTTCGACCACGACCTTTGGGGAATTCATTGAATGCTCTCCTTTGTCGACCGGAGTTAGCGTGTCGGCCAGAGTTAGCGCTTTAGCGCTTACTCTGGGCCCATAGCGCTTACTCCGGTCCCATGCAAGATAGTTGCCGCGGTGGCGGACGTCCGTCCGCGCTGTGCATACATAGTTGCCAGAAAAAAGTGCGCCTAGCCGACTATTTGCGACAACCACCTGTGGAAATACGACACCCGGCGCGCGCGGGCGCCTCAGATTTACGGCCAAAGCCTTGCGGGACAAGGGTTTGAAGGGTGTTGAGGCGGTCCGTGGGCGATGTCGCGTCTGAGCAAGTCAACGCGCCTCGGAGCGAAAAGCCACTGATCCGCGCAACGGCCGAGCTATTTTTCCCGCGACGCAGCAAGCGCATGCACCCTCAGCGGGCGCCGTGGCGAGTCCGCGAGTGGCGTGGAGGATCAACCGCAAAGGTTCACTGGTGGGCGCGCATGACCTGCAGCAAACGGTCGGCGCGCGCGAAATACCAGATCGCGAGACCGCCCAATACCGGGTACATGCAGCACAGCCGCGCCAGCGCCCAAACCTCAGTTGAAAAACTCATGACTCTCCCCGCTTCATCACGTATGCCTGCCGGCAAAACACTCGAAATGGCGCGACCGGGTTTTAGGTTGTTTGAATTGCCGGTTCGGGCCAGGTTCGGGCCAAGAGCAACGCCGCCAATTGCGCGTTCGGAAGGAAAACCGGGTCCTAGCCCGGTTCATCGTGCACGGAAATGATTATGGCAACCTTAAGGCCGCGCACTGTTACTCCGTGTTACCAATCTCGCATCCTTCTTGCACCTGCAATCCGCCGCCCTGCCTACACTGCGCACCATCTTCAGCGCCATTGCCTGCCATTGCCGGGCAACAGGAAAAAAACATGCACAAGAACCTATTATCTGCAATTCTCGGCGGCACGATATTGGTGGCTTCCTCAGTCGCCTCGGCGCACGTTGACGTGGGCATCGGCATCGGCATTCCGGGGCCGGTATTTGTGCCGGCGCAACCGGTTTATGTGGCCCCACCGCCGGTCGTGTATGCACCGCCGCCCGTGGTCGGCTATGGCTACGGCGACGACTGGCGCGAGCACGAATGGCATGAGCGGCGGGAGTGGCGTGAACGCGAGTGGCGTCACCATGAGCACGAGCGCGAATGGCGCGAGCGTCATGGCTGGGGCGACGACTGAGCCACGCGTGCCAACGCAGACCACCCTGCACCGCCTAAGGATAAGTTGAGGCCGCTCTGCTTACCTCGGCGAAACCTCCGGATACGGCACCCGAGCCGCCGGCTCGTCGCAATCGTCACAACGGCTGGCGACGCCGTTCGCCGGCAAGGACTCGTCGGTGTTCAGGCACTGACGATCCACGCGTTGTGCGCGTAGTTATTGGTAGACGCCAAACGCCGCTCGAATCGGAACACGGAGATCATGGCCGCGTCAGCGGCCGGATGAAACTCATAGTGATATCGTAAGCACAGCTTAGTCTGATTCGCTGAGTGTCGTTTCTTGCCGGTGCGTTCCTGCCCAGCGCGCAAAATCTTCCGGTGGCAGCGGCGGCGAATACAGATAACCCTGGTACATCAGGCAGCCGTGATTATGCAGAAAATCACGTTGCGCCCGCGTTTCCACGCCTTCCGCAATCACGCTCAGCTTCAGCACGTTGCCAATATTAATGACCGTCTGCGCCAGCGATTCGGCCATTGCGTCGGTGCCGATACCCCGCACAAAGCTCTTATCGATCTTGAGTTCCTTGACGGGGAAACGATGCAGATAGCTGAGCGACGAGTAACCTGTACCGAAGTCGTCGATCGAGAGCGCTATGCCGAGGGCATGCAGCGCATCGAGCGACGTGCGAATGTCTTCGACTGACTCATCGAACATGACTCGCTCGGTCATTTCAAGGATAAGGTTGGCAGGCTTCAGACCATGGACCCACAGCGTCTCTGCGATAAAGCCCGGATAGTCCGCACGCTTGAAGTCGGCAGCACAGACGTTCACTGACACGCTGGGTACATCGAGGCCGGCGGCGCGCCACTCGCCGAGTTGTCGGCAAGCCTCGTTTAACACCCAGCCGTCCAGCTCCGCAATCAGGCCGCTTTCTTCCGCAATGGCGATGAAGCGGTCGGGTGCAACGGTCCCCAGCTTCTCGTCATGCCACCGCACCAGCGCCTCGGCTCCATGCAGCGTGCCCGCCGTGTCGATCTTGGGCTGGTAGGCGACGCTCAGGGTTCCCCCTCGCAACGCCCGCTGCAGCGCGATTTCCAGTTCCAGCTGCTCCTTGGCCTGACGCTCGTACACGGGCGCATAGAAATGCACCTGGTTGCGTCCGGTGCTCTTTGCCTTGTACATCGCCATGTCCGCATTGCGCAGCAGGGTATCAGCGTCCAGCCCGTCGTGCGGATACAGTGCGACGCCAATGCTCGCGCTGAGCGTAATGCTGGTGTCGTACCTGGCGTTGACGGTGATGGGCTGATACAGCGCCTGCAGGATGCGCCCAGCTACGTGGGCGGCCCGGTGCACGTCGCAATCTTGCAGCACGGCCAGGAACTCGTCTCCACCAAGGCGGCCGATCACGTCGTCGCCCCGCACGTAATTGCGCAGACGCCGCGCGACTTCGCTCAATACTTCGTCGCCAGCGGAGTGGCCTTGCGTGTCGTTCACACGTTTGAAACGGTCCAGATCGATGAACAGTATTGCGAACTGCGACGAATGCCGGCTGGCGTCCGTCAGGATACGAAGCATTTCCTTGTTGACCTGTGCCCGATTCGGCAAACCGGTTAGGGCATCGAACCATGCCAGCGTCTGCAACTGGCGCTCCATGGCGAAGCGCTTGCGCAATTGGCCACCGAACATCAGGCACAGCATGATGGTCAGCACATCCAGTATGGCGGTCACCGTGCCAATGGCCAACGCGCGCTTTCGCCACCCGGCGTAGATATCCTGAGTCGCCAGCCCCACCACCACCACGAGCGGATAGCTGCCGATCCGCCTGAAGCTGTACAGGCGTTCGATATGGTCGAGCACGGCCACGTCGACATAGGTTCCGTGATCGGATTGCACGAGCGGAGGAAACGAATGGCCGCCGGCGAGCGTGTTGCCTATGTCGGCCCTGTGATACGGCTGCCGCATCAGGACCGTGCCGTCCGTGCGCAACAGGGTCAGTGTTCCGTGAGCGCCGAGTATCGAACCCTCGAACAACTGGTGGAAATAGCTGAGCCTGAGTGTGCCTGCCACAACGCCAGCAAAGCGGCCATTCGCATCGCCAAGACGCAGGCTCAGCGCGATCGACGGTTGGTCGGTGTCGCCTATGCGGGGCAAATAGGGCTTGCTGAGATACAAGCCCGCATCGTGCCGCTGCTGGTGCACCTGAAAGTAATCGCGATCGCTCACATTGATTTTGGGCGCCACGACCCGGTGGGAATCGAGGATGCAGTTGCCCGCGGCGTCCGCCGCGAATATCGTGCCCAGTTCGCTCACGTTGTTGGCCGCGCTGAAGGCGACGAGCCGCCGCGCGTCGGGCGTGAGCTGGAGGACGCTGGGGGACTCCATGCTGGTCACGACGCTGCGCATGGCAAGCTGGTAGATGTCGAGATTGCGCTCGGTCTCCTTTTGCAGGGAGATCACGAGGTTCTGCGCGGTATCGCGCGCCTGCGCCATGGCGTCCAGCCTCATCTGATAGAGCGAGACTGCCGTGACGCCAGTCGTGGCAAGCGTGATGCCTATCCCCGCGACAATGAACAGGGCTGGCTTTGTCAGAAAGGAATTCCGGATTCGAATCATAGTGTTCCGGATTGCCTCTGCATCCGGCCTGCCCTCACATCAGTCATCGATTCGAACGACAAGTGCCATTATGGGAACCACCTGCCTCACGATGTGTGCGGCACTTAAGGCGGTATATCGACCGGAGAAGGGAAATCTTTACACCCTGCCCCGCCGGTCATTTCGCATTGAGCAGGCAAAAAATACCGGTGTCAACGTGGCTTGTCTACGTCGGCAGAGACCTGTCCCAACGCCGATAGAAAGATTCCTGTTCGGGATGCAAAGCGCATCACGGCAACTCCGTATCTGAACCGATCAGAATTTCAGCAATTTTAAAAAATCGTGTTCTCTGCAATAAAAATTTCACAAAGCCGGTGTAAGGGACAACCCCCAAATGCAATGCCAACCTATAAATTCGATATTCAAATATAAATTGCCCGATAAATTCAGAGCCATGGGCATCATCATTTAAGTCACCGGTGCAAACCTTCAGACCATACAAAATCTCCCCAAAAGCCATGTCAGACAGGTATCACAAGGCACCAGCAATGGCCTGGACATTGCAATTTGCCGTCTTTTGTCACAGAATAAATCAACAGACGAAAACGCTTCCAGATAAAAATACATTCCGCATATTGCAATTGCACATTGAGCGGTTATGATGGCGTCTCCGTAATTTTTATTTCCTGAATGACCGCTTTACGGGGCACAGGCATATTTGCCGGGCATTCACGGTGGCAGGGTAATTAATACTTGTCCGCACCGACAGACTTAATCAAGGAGACGACATGCTGAGTCCCCATGAATTCGCCACCTTGAAGCTCATCAAGGACGCGCCGGATCAGATCGAGCTGGACCGCGCGGAACTCGACGTTCTGCTGGAGCGGCAACTCATCTCGCTGGAAACGCTCGCTTCCGAACGCCTGCGTCCGCAGATTACGCGCGACGGCGATTCCATGCTCAAGGCGATCGCCCGCATGTACCCGGCGTCCGCGCCGTCCGCCGCGCAGCCGTGAATGACATCGCGGCGCTCGCCGCCCCCCCGATTGCCGGGGTGCGAGCGCCGTTGCTGAAGTTGTAGAGTGCCTGTTGATGTGCCACACGAAGTATCGACCGTCCGAAGTCTTCGCGATGCGTGCTGCCTGGCAAGCGTCCTTGCACTTCGATTAAT
The DNA here is from genome assembly GCA_036383775.1 of Paraburkholderia sp. Lineage (GTDB taxonomy): Bacteria > Pseudomonadota > Gammaproteobacteria > Burkholderiales > Burkholderiaceae > Paraburkholderia. The sequence goes on from DASVNP010000333.1 coordinate 73,669, forward strand.
CCACCATCGTTATCCGCCGCAACACACCCGACCGATCGGGAATTCGCGCGCCGGATTGAATATTGAGGATTTCTACCATGAGTCTATCGAGCCCCGATCCGGTTGCGGCCGCGAAGGCCAACGTCGAAGCGTTCTACGCGTTGACCGGCAAGGTTTTTGAAGGCGTCGAAAAGCTGGCCGCGCTGAACCTGCAAGTTTCCAGGACAACGCTGGCCGAGGTGCAGGAGCACGTGAGCAAGGCGCCCGGCACCACAGATCCGCAGCAATGGTTCGCGCTGCAGGCAGGTTGGACCGGACCCTTCGCTGAAAAGTGGCTGTCATATAGCCGGCAGGTGTTCGACATTGCGACCACCACTCAGGCCGGGATCGCGCAAGTCGCGCAGGCGCAGTACGACCGTTATAACGCGCGCGTGCAGGCGCTTGTCGAAGAAGCGGCCGAGCGCGCTCCGGCAGGTTCCGAGGCAGCTGTCACCGCGTGGAAATCGGCGCTGGCCGCCACCACGAACCTGTTCGAGACGCTGCAGAAGACGAGCCAGCATGCCGTGCACGTTGCAGAGAGTCAATTCGAAGCAGTCACCGCCACGGCCGCCAAGGCCGCCGCGAAGCGGTAGACCTGACACGGGCAGCAATGCCCGTGATTCAGTGCTGGCTTTATATACAGGATTCCTTACGTATTACCGAATTAAATCTTTCAGCATCTGGCTTGCGGGCTGAAGAGGCTGTTGTTTTAGATGTTTCAGATGAGCACGACCCAGCTTTTAGGAGGACGATTCGATGGCAAAGCAGATCGCGGTGGTGACGGGCGGGATGGGCGGACTTGGCGAGGCGATCAGCATCAAGCTGCATGACGCCGGGTACGCAGTCGTGGTCACGGGTTCGCCGGGCAACACCGGCGCGAACGAGTGGCTCGCGCGGATGGACACACAGGGGCGCCAGTTTCGCGCCTATACGGTGGACGTCGCCGATTACGACTCGTGTGAAAAATGCGTGGCGCAAATCAAGGCCGAAGTTGGCCCGGTCGACATTCTGATCAACAACGCCGGCATCACGCGCGACGCCAGCTTCAAGAAACTCGACAAAGTCAATTGGGACGCGGTTATCCGCACCAATCTCGACTCCGTGTTCAACATGACGAAGCCGGTGTGCGACAGCATGGTCGAGCGTGGCTGGGGCCGCATCATCAACGTGTCGTCGATCATCGGCTCCAAGGGCGGGTTCGGTCAGACCAACTACGCGGCAGCAAAAGCGGGCATGCACGGGTTTACGAAATCGCTGGCGCTTGAAGTGGCGAAAAAGGGTGTCACGGTCAACACGATCTCGCCCGGCTATATCGCCACGAAAATGGTGATGGCGGTGCCCGAGGAGATCCGCGAGACGAAGATCATTCCGCAGATTCCGGTCGGCCGGCTCGGGCAGCCCGACGAAGTCGCCGCGCTCGTGCTGTATCTGTGCTCGCGCGAAGCGGGTTACGTGACTGGCGCCAATATTGCCATCAACGGGGGCCAGCACCTGCAGTAGGCCGCCTGGTCTGTCCTGGAGAATCCGATG